>JBPCQV010000105.1:0-4743 GCA_050997725.1 Acidimicrobiia bacterium | reverse complement strand
TCGGCTTCACCCCGGTCGAGGCCACCCGCCGGCGAATGGCCCTCTATCGGGGGGTGGCGGCCTACCCATTCGAGCGCCGCGACTACACCGACCAC
The DNA here is from genome assembly GCA_050997725.1 of Acidimicrobiia bacterium. GTDB lineage: Bacteria > Actinomycetota > Acidimicrobiia > Spongiisociales > ZC4RG35 > JACCTH01. Next base: position 4,648 of record JBPCQV010000105.1, on the reverse strand, counting down.
ATGATCGCCGCCGCCGAGAAGTTCCTCGAGAAAGAGAAGTTGTCGAAGCGGGGCGACACCGTGATCATGGTGGCGGGGATACCCCCCAACCAGCAGGCTGCGACCAACCTGCTCAAAATCCATGTGATCGGCGACCGCGACGGCGGCGTGGTGTCCCAGCGATCGGGCCGAATGTCCCCGGAGAAGTAGGCCGGTCTTTCCCTCACGTAATTTGTCAGCACATCGGTGGCTCTGAGCAAATTCGGTACTACAGCCACGGAATCCACGGATGTAGTAACAAATTACGCCAGGAGCACGGATGTAGTGCCAAATTTCGGATCAGGCGTCGGGGTAGAACTTGAAGAAGTTGGTGATCGTGTCGGTAGCTGTCGACGCAGCGGCATCGTCCCAGCCGCCGGTGCGGCGCAGGGCAACCGTGTTGGACATCACGTAGACATGGTTGATTGAGCTGTCAACCTCGAAGAGGCGCACGGCAAGCTGGCCAGGGAACGTTGTGGGCTCCGCCGGAGCCGATGAATACGCCTCTCCGTCCTGTCCCGAAAAGGATCTGTCGGCGTTGACCATGAGCACGTCAGCCACCCGAGACTGGTCGCGAATTCCGATCGTTTGACCCATCGCGAGCGATCTTATCCCGGCGCGGTTGTCGGGACTGTGTCGCTCGGGATGGTCGTCGGGGTGAGCGTCGTCGTCGTCGGACAGGAAACTCCCGACCCTTCGATCTGGCACGGATGGACCAGGATGATCTCCTGGCGCGGCGAGTAGACCACCGTCCAATCCTGTTGGATCGTCTGGTCGCCCACCGTGATGAAGCGGGTGACGTCGACCTTGTAGCCCTGGGCCGGTGATTGCTCGCGCTCTTGCTCGGGAAAGACGATGGCGTAGTCGCCGATGTAGCGAGGGGGAGCGGGATCGCGGTAGTCGTAACCATCGGATACCTCGGCGCTGACGTGGCGAGCGTCCGGCCCGCCCTCCGCCGTGGGGACGACGTGGAGATTGCCCCCGCTCTGTTCCCCGATGAGGATCCGGTCGTCGTTGTTGCTGTAGAACACCACGGTGATCGACGTGTTGGTGTAGAAGGTCCTGATCAGGATGGCGTTTCCGGTGTTGTTGCGGAATTGGACATCGGGCAATGGCCAAGAAATCGTTGCTTCGATCCCAAGCGGGTAACGGCTGAAGTAGAAGCTGTGCGGCTTGTGGGCAATGTCCTCGTAACCGCCCCAAAACACGGCGTTGTAAAAGGTGGTGGCGAACTGGCTCACCCCGCCGCCGATCTCTTTCTCAAGCCGGCCGGCGACGATGGCTCCGTCTTCCAGGTAGCCCTTCTCGACGGTCCGCTCGCCAACGGTTTCGTTGAGAGAGAAAGTGCTGCCGGCCGGGACAATGATCCCGTCGACCGCGTCGGCGATGAGATGGATGTTCTCGACCCGGTTCTGGCAGCAGTCGTGATAGGTGGTGAACTGGCTCACCTTGTGGTCGATGTTGAGCGCCTCGAGCTCCTCAGTGGTCACGTCGGGGTCGACCGACTCATCGATCGGCAGCACGCCGGAACGGGCGGCCGAGCGCGCCGCTACTAACGCACTCTCGGCGGTCGCCTCCGGATTGAGGTCGGTGCCTCTCCTTCCCGGAATGACCAGCACGAAGTCGCCCTCCACCTTCAGCTCGGCATCGACCGGTGGATCTTCCAGGTCGGCGCGAAGTGGTTCCAAATACCCGGCGAAAGCCTCGGGGTCGAAGACGAAATCGACCGCGGTCTCACCGATAATCGGTTGCAGCGCCGCCGCCAATTGCTCGATCGAGAACGTGACTTGTCTCTCTCGTTCGGGATTGCGAAGCGTGATCGGCCCCGCGAGCAGCAATTCGCCGGTCCGCACTCCCGCTTCGATATCTGCGATCGTGAGCGTTGGCAGCTTCTCGACCACCGGCAAAGGGGTGGGGGCGCGGAAGCTCGTCGACGCCTGGGCGAGAACAAGGTTGGGCGCCTGGTTGCGGTCGATCCGCCGGCCCGAGCGGGGCGGATCCCCGAGCACCTCGGTGCCCTCGATGGGGATGGCGCCGGGAAACGGCGGACTGGCGATCGCTTCGTCGTCCCAGGTGAGCAGCACTGTCTCGAGTGCTGCTTGGTCGATCCGAGCCTGCACGGGAATCTCGGTTGAGGAGACGAGGTGGCTGAGCCACCACCAGAATTCGCCGAAGGGATTCCCACTCCGTCCCACGCTGAGCGCCGCTTGGGTCATCACTCGTTCATTGACGTCAAAGCCGATGCTGAGTGGTTCCAATTCGAGCTCGATGCCCTCGACGACGAACACCGTCGGGCTTTCGCCGAGAGTGGCCTCCAATTCGGCCAAGGCCGACTCCGTCTCAGAACCCGTGAGCCCACCGAGCTGGGTGCGGTCGGCGGTCACTGAGCCGAGGACTTGGCCCGCCGAAGCCAGACGGGAGATTCCGTAAATCAGAAGTATCAGAGCGAAAAAGCCCGCCGCCAGCAGCCACCAGCGGTAGCGCGCCACAAAGCTCACCCGAGCGGCCGGGCTGGCAATGGTGGTGGGCGCGGACAGTTTGGACGACATGATGGATTCCCCGCATGCGAAAGTGTAGAGGGCTAGATGTCTAGCCCGGAGCAGCGGTTTGCAGATGAAGAGGTCTAGAACTGTCAGGCCTGAGCCGTACGATTTGACTCTGTGATCGACATTCCGCGTATGCGAGCCGGGCCTCCGATCAAGGTTTCGGCTACGTCCTATATGGCGTTCCTGAGATGCCCGGCACAAGCCCAGGCGCGGTATGACCAAAGGGCTTACCCGAAAGAGACCGTGAACTCCTTCCGGGGGGCGCTAGTGCACCGGCTCATCGCTCGGCGCCTGCGCAGCGGTCCTTTCGAGGATGTTGAGCACGCGGCCCGGGCCGAGATCGGCGAAGCCCTCAACGAAAAGATGGTGGCTCTCGGCGTCAACCGCCCCTCTCTGCTCGCTCCGATCATCGCCGAGGCCGCGGACCTGTATCACCGTTTCTGCCGCTTTCCGATCGTTGGGTTCGAGGAGGCCGAGATCACCATTGGTCACGAGCTTCCCGACGAGGTAACGCTCGTCGGCAAGATCGATGGCGTGTTCGTCGACGGCCAGGTCAAGGTGCTCCGTGATTGGAAGACCGGACCGTTAGGGGAGCCCTTCAACCAACTGCTGTTTTATGCCCTCGTCTGGCTCCTCGCCCGCGGACAACAAGCGAGGGTGGAAGCGTTCTCCCTGCAAACCGGGGAGCAGGCTCGAAAGGAACCGTCGCTGGCCGAGCTGCAAATGGTCGGCGAGCGGTTGGCCGATCTCGTCAACCAGGTTCGATCGGTTTGGGACGGCGAGGCAGCCTCCCCCAAAGTTGCCGGACCATGGTGCGCGCACTGCCCGGTGCTCGCCACCTGCACCGAAGGGCAAGAGGCCTCGGTGATGTTGGTCTCGGGGTACCGTGCCCGGCAGTGAGTCGGCGGCGATCACGTCTCCATAGCGAGCTCGCCCTCCTCGCCGGTGAGCTCGAGACGCTCGCGCCCGTCACCGTCGAGTCGCCGGAGATCGACGGAATGAGGTTGGTTGCGCTGCAAACCCTGCGCGACTCTCTCCTGCCGCGCCTCGCGCTTTCGCAACCCCCGGTTTTGGTCGCGCTCATCGGCTCAACCGGGGCAGGAAAATCGACTCTGCTCAACTCGATCGCGGGAGAGGTCATCTCGGCGGTGGGCGCTCTGCGTCCAACGACCAAAGTCAGCCGCTATTGGGCATCCAATGACAACGCGCTGTCGTTAAACCCAGAAAGCAACCACGTCGAGATCGGCACGCACCCGCTGCTTCAGACAATCGTTCTGGTGGACACTCCCGACCTCGACTCTGACGTGGTCGAGCATCGGACAGAAGCGCTCGCCGTCGCCGATCGGGCTGACTCGATTTTGTTCGTGACCACCGCCAATCGCTATGGCGACGCGATTGTCTGGGAAACCCTGACCAGCCTGGCCGCCGACCGTCCGGTCGCCGTGGTTCTCAATCGGACCCCAAGCCGAGCTACCGGCGCCCGCAACGACCTGCAAGCGAGGCTTCGCCGCGCAGGGCTCGGCGACGTTGCCTTGTTCACGATCAGCGAACAGCGAATTGATCCAGCTCGCCAACGGTTGTCCCCACAAGCGTTGCAGCGAGTGTCGGCATATCTCCGCGGGCTTTCACCCACGGCGGAGCGCCTCGAACACGCGGCGGAAACCATCGCTGATGCCCTCAGCGGTCTCCTTGATTGGCTTTCGGATTGGAATCAGGAACAGACCTCGCGGGCTGCCGCGATCGAAGCCGAGGCGCGGCGAGTTCAAGCCGAGGTCGATCAGTTTTCGCTCAAGCGGCGACGTTGGCGGCGTGACCGACCCCTTCCGTCTGAGATCGTGGCGCGGGTCGACAAATTGGCGGAGGAGAGGGCGAGTATCAGTCAGCCGGTCTCGTTGGATCGATTGCGTCACGGGTGGCAAATCCTGGTCGACGCCGACTTCGACGGGACCTGGAGTGATTGACCAGGTCGGCTGGCTGGACCAGCTGGATCGGTTGGTGGCGAGCGCCAGCTCCCATCTGCCTGCTGACTCGCTTGCCCTCCTCCAGCATGCGGCTCGGAGAATGCGTCGGCGCCGCCACTTTGC
>JBPCQV010000067.1:0-7530 GCA_050997725.1 Acidimicrobiia bacterium | reverse complement strand
ACCGGGCAAACCACCGACGACCTGTTGGCCGGCCTGCTCCGCATCGACGTCGACGGTGACCCTTACGGGATCCCAGCGGACAACCCCTATGTGAATGGCGGCGGTGCCCCTGAAGTATGGGCGACAGGTCTCCGCAACCCCTGGCGCGTCGCTTTCGACGAGGGTCTCGTCTACATCGGCGATGTCGGCCAGGGCGCCTACGAAGAGATCAACGTCGCTTCCGCCAACGAGCCCGCCCTCAACTATGGATGGAACCTCACCGAGGGTCTCCACTGTTACGAGCCACCCCAAGGCTGCGACACGGCCGGGCTCACCCTGCCGGTGGTCGAGGTTTCGCACTCGGATGCCGGCACTTGCTCGATCACGGGCGGGGTGGTGTACCGCGGCGCAGCCATTCCCGAGCTCGACGGGCACTACTTCTATTCCGACTACTGCGGAGGCTGGCTACGAAGCTTCCTCTTCGACGGGAGCGCCGCCACCGGGCTCGCGGATTGGACCGAGCAGGTCGGCGTCCCAGGCGGGGTGGCGTCCTTTGGCACCGATGCCGCCGGCGAGATCTACGTCCTCACCAACGAACTCATCCTCCGGATCGACCCCGTTAGATAGACCCGAAGACCCGAAGACCCGAAGACCCGAAGACCCGAAGACTCGAAGACTCGAAGACTCGAAGACTCGAAGACTCGAAGACCCGACCCGAAGACCCGAAGACCCGAAGACCCGAAGACCCGAAGACCCGAAGACTCGAAGACCCGAAGACTCGAAGACCCGAAGACCCGAAGATGGGTCTGATCTTTTTGTCTCTTGTCTTTTGTCCTGATCCCCAAATCTGTCAGGGGTCGTCGATATCCTCGGTGGGGTGGATGGAAATGGGATTTCAGGGCCGCCGGTTGGCCGGGTAATCGGGACCGAGGACGCCACCCCGCTCGAGTTTTGGGTGGGGGTGGCGCCTGATCGTTTCCTCCAGCTCGACGACGTGGTGGCTCTCAGCCGGCTCCTTCCCAGCGGGCAAGTGGTGCATATCTATGGGATCGTCGCTCAGGTTCGGGCGCGCTACGAAGGCGCCAACTTCGACTCCGACGTTTTCCTGATCGAGAGCGGGCTCCTGCCCGCCGAGGTGTTCGAAACCGCGCAAGTCACCACGACCCGATTCGAGCCTGAGGTTTTTGTCCCTCCCCGCCCCGGCCAAGAGGTCACGGTCGCCCAAGGACCGGACCGAGATAAGGCCCTGTTCTTCGACCGGATGACCGAACGGCTCCCGGTCGGTCTCTCCCGCAACGGGGAGCCGCTGTTCGTCAACCTGGAATTCCTCGACGGACGCCGCGGCGCCCACGTCAACATTTCGGGGATCAGCGGGGTAGCGACCAAAACCACCTACGCCACCTTCCTTCTCCATTCGCTTTACAACTCAGGCGTCCTCGGCAATCGCAGCGTCAACACCAAAGCGTTGATCTTCAACGTCAAGGGCGAGGACCTGCTCTTCTTGGACAAGCCCAACTCGGCGATGGACGACGAGCAGGCCGCTCTCTACAGCAAGCTCGGGCTGCCGGCCGAGCCGTTTCGGTCTTTCCAGATCTTCGCTCCGCCTCGCAAGGGCGGAGACGAGGTGGTTCCCGACGTTGCCAGCCGGGTCAAAGGCGTCACCCCCTTCTTCTGGACGCTCGAAGAGTTCTGCCACGAGGGTTTGTTGCCTTTCCTGTTCGTCGAGTCGGAGGACGAACGCGCTCACTACACGATGGTGGTGCACAACGTGATGGTCCAGCTTCGGAAAGTGACACCGATCGGGGAGGGTGCAGTCCGAGTCGAAGACCGCGAGGTACGCACCTTCCGTGAGCTGGTCGATGTGATCACCTCCAAGGTGCAGGACGGTCAGGAATGGTCCGGCCCGGCGATCGGCCCCGGCACCGTCAACGCGTTCGTGCGGAGGTTGTACGGAGCGGTCCGGCACGTCGAGCCACTTATTCGCGGCGACCAGACCGCCCCCGAGAAGAACCGGATCAACCTCGACCATCAAGTGACGGTGGTTGACATCCACAACCTGCACGACCGGGCCAAGCGCTTCGTCGTCGGGGTGACGATCCGCAAGGCGTTCGACGAGAAGGAAAGCGCCGGTCAGTCGAACGAGTTGCTGTTCCTGGTCCTCGACGAGCTCAACAAGTATGCACCCCGGGAAGGGGCCAGCCCCATCAAGGAGATCCTGCTCGACGTGGCCGAACGCGGCCGCAGCCTCGGGGTCATCCTGATCGGGGCACAGCAAACCGCGAGCGAGGTGGAGCGGCGGATCATCGCCAACAGCGCCATCCGAGTCGTCGGGCGGCTCGATCCGGCCGAGGCCTCGCGCGAGGAATACGGGTTCCTCCCGGGAGTCCATCGGCAGCGGGCAACGATCATCAAGCCGGGGACGATGCTGCTTTCCCAACCGGAGTTGCCGATCCCACTGGTGCTCGAGTTCCCCTTCCCGGCGTGGGCGACGAGAGCGTCCGAGGCCGGCAAAGCGGACGACGATGATGAGCTGGCCGACCCGTTTGCCGGTCTGGATTGATCAATGGTCAAGATCCTCCATACCGCTGACTGGCATGTCGGACGCACGATTAGGGGCATTTCGCGCGAGGACGAGCATCGAGCGGTCCTGGCTGAGATCGCCGGGATCGCGGCGCAGGAAGAGGTCGACTTGGTGTTGCTGGCAGGTGACGTGTTCGACGCGCCCGCCCCGAGCCCGATCGCCGAAGAAATCGTCTATCAAGCCCTGCTTGCTCTCGCCGAAACCGCACCGGTGGTTTTGGTCGCCGGCAACCATGACAGCCCAGGAAGATTGGAGGCGATAGCACCGCTCCTGCGGCTGGGTCGAGTACGAGTGGGCGCCAAAATCTCTTTCGAGGGCATCCTCGATTTCGACGCTTTGGCGACGAGGGTGGCGCTGGTCCCCTTCATCACCAAACGGGGAATCATTCGCGCCGAGCAAATCCTCAACCTTGACAGCTCCGGGCTGCGAAGCGAATACATCGATCGGGTTCAGAAGATCGTCAGAACCCTATGTGCCGGCATGACGGCGGACACTGTCAACGTCGTACTTGGTCATCTCATGGTTAAAGGCGGCGTCACCGGTGGCAGCGAGCGGGCCGTGCATCTCTTCGATTACGCGATTCCCACCAACAGCTTTCCTGGCCACTTCAACTATGTGGCACTTGGACATTTGCATCGCCCGCAAAGAATCCCCGCCCCCTTGCCCATTTGGTATGCAGGTTCTCCGCTGCAGCTCGACTTCGGCGAGGAGAAGGATCGCAAAGCGGTGATGATCGTCACCGCCGAGCCCGGTCTCCCGGCTCAGGTTGAGTCCCGAGCTCTCAACGGGGGTCGCAAGCTCAAGACGTTGCGCGGCACTCTGGAGTCACTCCGCGATACAGATGTGGGCGAGGCCTATTTGCGAATTGAGCTCGATGATCCATATCGGGTCGGCCTTTACGACGAGGTACGAGAGATCTTTCCGAATGCCGTGGATGTCAAGCTGCGTACTCAGTCCGCGATGGCAGGGGCGCGGGCTCTAGGTCGCATCGGCCGTCCGCCCCAGGAGTTGTTTGCCGACTACCTGGAAGGCAGATCGATAAAAGACGCGCGGCTCAACGACTTGTTTGCCGAGCTTTTGGCCGATGCCCAGGAAGCCGCCTCGTGAGACCGCTGACACTCAACATGCGCGGGTTCGGGATCTTCTCCGAGCCGACTGAGATCGACTTCACCGACGTCGAGCTCTTTGCCCTGACCGGCCCCACCGGCTCGGGTAAGACCACCGTCCTCGACGGTATCTGTTTCGCCCTTTATGGCGCGGTTCCCCGTCATGGTGAAGGATCGGTGGCGCCGGTCGTGAATCAACAAAGGAACGAAGCGTCGTTGGTGCTCACGTTTGCGTTCAACGACGCCACCTACTCGGTGGCGAGGCGAGGGAGGCGCACGGCGAAAGGTGCCTCCACTCCCGACGCCAGCCTCGAACGCGATGGCACGGTCTTGGCGGCCAACGCTTCCGCCGTCACGGCCAAGGTCCAAGAGCTGCTCGGCCTCGACTTTCGTCAGTTCACCACGTGTGTTCTGCTGCCGCAGGGCGAGTTTGCCCGCTTTCTGAACGAGAAACAGGGAAAACGCCAGGAGCTACTGGGGGCGTTGCTCGATCTCGGCCTCTATGACGTCATCGCCGGCTTGGCCACCGGGCGGGCGCGCGAAGCCGAGGGAAAACTGGCGGTCCTGTCTCAGCAACTGGTCGAACTGGCCAGGATCACCGAGACCGATCTCGAAGCGCTTCGCACCCGCCAGAAGGAGTTGGATGCGCTCAGCAAAACGCTGGGCAAGTCGCTTGCTCAGCTCGAGCAATTGGGCAACGAAGCGACGAAGCAGCGAAGCGCCCTCAAGACTTTGATCGAGACCCGTTCGATGCTGGTTGGCCTCAAACCACCCCGTGGCTGGAAGGAGATCGCGGACCTGGGAAAGCGGCTCTCGGCGCGCAAGGACACGGTGGCAACCGAGATCGAAGCGGCTGCTCAGGAGCACACCGAGCTCTTGAGCGTGGACCACCCGGCTCGCACTCAGGTAGCCCGCTATCTCGAAGCTCGTTCCAAAGAGGCAACCACGAAGGTTCGTATCACCTCCCTTGTGGACGAGGTCAACGATTCCAAGGCTGTTGCCGTCGCGGCAGCCGAAGCGCTTGCCCTCGCCGAAGGAGCGCTGGACGCTGCGATCAACGAGGATCGCGCCACCCACATCCGAGCCGGCCTCAAGCTTGGAGATTTGTGCCCGGTGTGCGGGGAGAAGATCACCACCCTTCGGGCGTCCGCTTTGGGCGGGATTCTGGATAAGCGGAGCAAAGAGGCTGACAAGGCCCGGGCGCGCTCGACCAAAGCGGCCGCAGCCCTGCACGGGTTCGAATCCGAACTGACGCGCGAAGAGGATCGACTCCGTGACCTCGAGGCGGAACTGGAGGGAGTCGACGCAGCGGATGCGTTGGCGAGCCAACTCCAGGCGATCGACTATCTCAAAGTCGCGCTGGATCGAGCCCGTGACCGGTTGGCGAATGCTCGCGCCGCCGCCGAGCTGCTGGATCGAGAAACCATCGAGTTGAACCGCCGCCTCGACGAGGTGCGCGACGGGCTGAAAGCCACGTGGCACCACCTGACGCCGTTCGAGCCGCCGCTGCTCGACCTTGCTCAACCCGTCGCGGCCTGGGACGCGATCCTGGCTTGGCGTGAGATGCGCTTGCCCGCGCTCGACTTGGAAGGCGAACAAGGCGGCCAGCGTCTGGCGGCACTCATTGTCGAGGTCGACGAAGCCGAGGCCGGGCTGCGTTCGGACCTCGAAGCGGCAGGGCTTGACACCGACCTGACAGGGGCGCGCGAAGCTTTGGCGGTCGCCCTCACCACCGTCACGTCCGAAATCGCAGCCGTCGAGGAGGCGCGCGAGGCCGTCGAGCAGGTTGGCTCAGAACGCGATCGCGTCAACGCCGACCGAGAGCTCGCCAAAAAGCTCGCCGGGGAGTTGGCCGCCAACAAGTTCAAGAAGTGGATCTTCGATGAGGTGTTCCGGGCGCTGGTGGAGGGAGCGAACTTGCGCCTCGCTGATCTCACGTCGGGGCAGTACGAGCTGGCCGTCACGGACAATGATTTCGAAGTCATCGATCGTTTCGCAGCTGACAAACGCCGCGGGGTCAAATCACTCTCCGGAGGAGAAACATTTCTCGTCTCGCTGGCCTTGGCGATCGCCCTCGCCGACGAGGTGGCGGCGGCCGCGGTGAGTCACGTCGCTCTTGATTCGTTCTTTCTCGATGAGGGGTTTGGCACGCTCGACACGGAGTCGCTCGACGTAGTCGCGCGAGTCATTGCCGATCTCGGAGCCGCGGGAAAAACTGTTGGCATTGTCACTCACGTCGAGGAGCTGGCCGATCAGATGCCGGTGCGATTCGAGGTGCGCCGCGTCGGTGGCTCTGCCACCGTGACCCAGGTTGGTGCTGCATGAAGTTCTCGGTCCAGGCGTGGGCGCCCGAGTACGGGCCGACGGCCGGCCAGGAGCTCGGCGAAGGCGATTCGGTCGATGTCAACGTCGAGCTCCGCGAGAGCGACTGGCGTCCGCTCACAGTCAGCACCGACCCGGCTCCCGAAGCCCTATTCGTTGACGGCGTGAGACGAGTTGACGCCAACCTCTGGATCGAGAGCTCGGAAGGGGCAGTCGTGCTTGCTCTGGCCGCGAGCTATGCCGCCGGCGCGGTGCTCAGCAACCATCGGGCGACGGTCATCGCCGAGGAGGTCAGGCGGGGCATCTTCACCTCGGCGCCCAACGCCGAATCGGTGACCACCCGCTATGGCGACTATCAGGTTCATCTCACCGAGGGCGACCTTCCCGAGAAGCTGTGGCTCGGTCTGCAAGGCCAGATGTCAGTGCTCGAGGGAAAGGTGGCGTCGGCGCGCATCGACGTCCCTCTCATCGTCGTTGACGGGCCGTTGTCGCATCGGCGGCACGTCCCCGGAGCGGTGGGATACATCAAGACCCAACATGTCCATTACCTTCCGGAGCCGCTCCGCCCGCTCCTTGGCGCGCTGCAGGCCGGCGAGCGAACCCCGATCTTTCTCATCGGCGGGGGAGCGTGGAACCGGCTGTCCTGGTACGCGAAGCTCCCTCTCAAGTCGTCTAGCTCCGTCGAAGGGCTGATCCGGGCCGAAGTGGCCGCCGCGGACCTCGAATCGGCTCGGCGGGTCGCCGACCTGATGACGGCCACGATCCTCCGCTTCGCCTCGGAAGCCCACAAAGACCCGCGAGCGCCACAAAACCTCTATCCGATCGGCGGTCTCGAGCGACGCCTGCGCCACCGCCTCGGAGATCGCGAGCTCATGGTCAGAGGTCTCCGGCGTTTGGCGACGAGTTAGCGTTGCCTCATGTTTAGCTCTATCTCGGAACTTGACGATGCGGTTGGGACCCATCTCGGTTACTCGGACTGGATCGATATCACCCAGGAGCGGATCAACCTTTTCGCCGACGCCACAAGCGATCATCAATGGATCCATGTCGACCCTGAGCGGGCTAAGGATGGCCCCTTCGGCACGGCAATTGCCCACGGCTTCTTGACCTTGTCGCTGGCGGTCCCACTCACTAAGGACCTTCTCCATGTTGAAGACGCTCAGATGGGGATCAACTACGGCGCCAACAGGGTCCGATTCATCTCCCCGGTCCCGGTTGACTCGCGGGTTCGGGCGGGAGCGAGCGTCGCCGCCGTCGACGATTTCGGCGGCGGCCGGGCGGTCACCCTCGACGTGACGTTCGAGATCGAGGGCGCCGAGAAACCGGCCTGCGTCGCCCAGGTGATCTTCCGAATCTACGGCTAAGTATTTCTCCCCCCGGAGGGGGGAGTACCCGAAGGGGAGGGGGCGTTTTACTGGGACGCGAACGAGGTAGCTCGTTTCCGAGTTGCCCGCAATTAGCAACCTCCTCGCGTCAATCGACCGCCCCCCTCGTCCGCCTCCTTCGTCGCTAGCTCTCTCCCCCCTTCGGGGAAGTGTCGCT
>JBPCQV010000045.1:0-3602 GCA_050997725.1 Acidimicrobiia bacterium | reverse complement strand
GCGGCTTCGAAACCGTGACGGTTGTGCGGAGAGGGTTCATCGATCACTCGGACTCGCTCGGCGCCACGGCTCGGTTTGGCCGCGGTGACACGCAGTGGCTCACTGCCGGCGGCGGGATCCAACACTCGGAGATGTTCCCGTTGGTGTCGACGACTGGGCCCAACGAGCTCGAGCTGTTCCAGATCTGGCTGAATCTGCCGCCTCGTTCGAAGATGGTGCCGCCGTATTTCCGAATGTTGTGGTCCGAGGAGATCCCGACGATTGTCGCCGATGGCGGCCAGGCGACGATCGACGTCATCGCCGGCCACCTTGACGGGCATCGCGCCCCGTCTCCCCCGCCGGATTCCTGGGCCTCGCAAACGGCATCCGACTTTGGCATTTGGTTGATCCGGATCGCTCCCGACGGGGCTTGGACCTTGCCTGGGGCACCCTCCGGAATCAATCGCATGTTGCATTTCTTCGATGGTGACGATGTTGACGTTGCCGGCACGCGCCTCGGGAAGGACACCGGTGTCCGCTTGCGTGACGAGGCTGATGTTCTGATACGCAATCACGGGAGTCCGGCCGAGTTCCTGTTGTTACAAGGCCGGCCCATCGGCGCGCCCGTCTTCCAAATGGGTCCCTTCGTCATGAACACTCCCGAAGAGATTTCCCAGGCGATGATCGACTATCGGACCACGGCCTTTGGCGGCTGGCCCTGGCCGACGATCGAGCCCGTCCACGGTCGCACCCAGGGACGCTTCGCCATCCATGCTGACGGCCGGGTCGAGCAGCGCGACCTCATTGAGGCTGAGGTGAACGCTTAGGCCGCTGCCGCTGGGCGACACGGACCAAAGCCGACTCCCAGCCAGCGTCGAAGACCGCGCCGGGCGTGTCGAGGTCGAGCACCACCGGAGCGTGATCGGAGGGCGTCGGCGGGGCTTTCCTCGCCTCCCGATCGATTTCCGACCACACAATTCGATCGGCAATCGATTCCGTCACATAGAGCAGGTCGATCCGCATGCCGTAGTTCTTGTGAAACATCCCGGCTCGGTAGTCCCACCACGAGAAACGACCGGTCTCCGGTTGGACCTGACGAAATCCATCCACCAAACCCCAGGCGCGGAGACTGGCGAGCTCGGCCCTTTCGGCTTCCGAGACGTGGGTGCCACCGTGGGCGGCAGCGGGGTCCCACACGTCCTCATCGGCCGGGGTGATGTTGAAGTCGCCGGCGAGCACCAGGGCGTCCGCCGGCGAGGCGCTCTCCGCGAGCCAACGTCGCAACCGCTCAAACCAGGCGAGCTTGCCTTCGTAGAACGGAGTTCCAACTACCCGGCCATTGGGGGCATAGACCGTGACAAAGCGGATTCCATCACAGACGACCGCGAGCATGCGCGCCTCGTCGAACGGGTCGAAGTCGTCCTCAGTACCGGCTCGGCGGCTGTTCCGCACGGGGCCGTCCCCAAAGTTGGTGACGATGGAACCGGCGCCGACCCGGCTGGCGATGGCGACCCCGTTCCAGCGCCCTTCGCCGTGATGGATGAGGTCGTAGCCGGCAGCACGGAATGGCAGCTCAGGCACCTGCTCGTCGGCCAACTTGGTTTCCTGGAGGAGGAAGATGTCCGGTTCAGCCCTAGCGAGCCACTTCTCGACCGCGGGGAGCCGCGCCTTGAGCGAGTTGACGTTCCAGGTGGCGATCCGCATGAAGGCGAACCTAATGGTCTCCATGGGTAGGTGGCGTCGACCTGGGTTGGGACGGTGGAGTCATAGACTCACGGACGTGAAGAAACCCTTGCCCGTCTTCCTTGCCATCGGCGCCATCACGGCGATCTTTGCCACTTTGCTGCAAAAGCGAATCGAGGCGGCGCAGCCGGTCGACAACTGGGAACCCGTCAGCTTCGGCTAGATGCGGGTCCTGGTCCTCGCCGATCACGAGCACGACCTTCGAGTCGCGCACATCCTCAAGTCCGAAGCCGGAGTCGAACGAGTCGCCTATCTGGGCGAGGCGCGTTCCTCCGTAGTTGAGCGTGTGAACTCGGCCAACGGCTTCGATCTGGTGGTGGGACATGGGGCAAAGTCATTCGAGGTTGCCACCGAGGTAGGAGCGGCAGTTATCACGGCGGCCGACGTAGACGTGAGCCCGGTGCCCGCGGTGGTGGGGGCGTCGCTCCGCGGGTTGGGGCTGGCCATGGCGGCGCGCTTGGAGTCGACCGGGGTCAGAGTTGATCGGGTGGCAACGGCCTCTCCCAACGGTGCGAGCTCGAAAGCGGGCTCGGAGAAAGTCTCTTTCCCTCGCCCGGTCGGACGCATCGACGGCGTGCAGTTGGTCGATCACCCGGTGCGTGTCGTGGAGGCCAGCTCGCAGACGCCATGGGCGGCGGTGATGGTGGAGGCGGGGAGCACCAACCAAGCCGTGGTCGACGACTATCGCTTTCTAGAGGCTGTCGCCCTGGCTGCCGCGATCGCGCTGGTCCCGCCAGCAGGGCTCGTCCGGGTCTGGGATTCGCCGCAGACCTATCTCGCCCGCGCCGAGGCGATGGGTTTGGTAGCGGCTCGACGGACCTAATCGTCGTTCTGTGGGCTGGTATCCGCGTCTAGCGTGGCTGCGAACCCAGGGTTCGCAAAAAGCTAGGTGAGGACTTCCTCGGTGGGCTCGTCGGCGGGAACCGTGATTACGGCGCCGTTCGGAGGATTGGAAGCGAAGCGGCGGGGTGGGGCCTGGGCAACGCTGAGGGGCGCCAGCGACTCTTCCAGCACGACGACTTCGACCCCGCCGACCACATCGCTAACCAAGTTGTACATGACCGCGGTGAGGGTCATGAGGCCGGTGGTCAGCACCGCCCACACCACCGAACCAAACACTGCCGCTCGCAAGAAGCGCTCACTATTCGCAAACGGGTTCTCGCCCTCGTCGAGCAATGTGATCCTGACCAGGATGTCAGTGATCCGTTCGGGGATGCCGGCGGCGGTGAGGATTGACCAGAACATCACCAAGCCGAGGACGAGTCCCAAACCCAGCACCACATTGAGCAGTGCCGAGACCTTGAGGACCGTCCACGGGTCGATCTTGCGGATGATGCGGCGAACACGCCGGACCGTGGTCATGAAGTTATGACAGTTTACCGGCGGTAACTGGCCTAATCGTCCTCTTCGAGGGGGACGACACTGAAAGCCGCGAGATGCGAGCCGGCATCGAGCTTCATCGCCTTCACGCCGGTGGAGTCGCGTTGCTGGCGGCTGATCTGATCGGCGGGGATGCGCGTGGCGGTCCCCCGGGACGAAATCAGAAACACTTCCGTGCCTTTGGCGACCCCGAGCGCGCCGACCAGCGAGCCGCGGGCCTTCGTCAGCTTGATTGCCTTCACGCCGATCCCGCCTCGTCCCTGGCGAGGGAATTGGGTAATGGGCGTGCGCTTGCCATAGCCGTTGGAAGTGAGGAGCAAGACCTCGGCGCCGTCGGCGGACGATTTCGCCGACACGACCTCATCCCCGGCTCGCAGGCGGATACCCCTCACGCCCTGCGTCGCCCGGCCCATTGGCCGGAGGTCGGCCTCGGGGAAGCGAATGCCCTGCCCGTTGGCCGTGAAGATCAACACGTCGGTCTCGCCGCCGGTGGTCCGCAC
>JBPCQV010000221.1:0-16843 GCA_050997725.1 Acidimicrobiia bacterium | reverse complement strand
GCTTTCTCCTTTGCCGAGGAGCTCGAAGAAGAGGCTACGGTCGAAGAAGATGTCGGCACGCAGGGTTACGCCGAGTACGTGGTGATCAGCGATGACACCGGCGCCATGTCAGTGGAGGTGCCGGCAGAGTGGGCCGAGGTAGATGGAGCTCCCTACCAGGACGAAGAGGGCCGTTCGATCACCGATGTGAGGGCATCGTCTGATCTCACCGCGTTCCTCACAACCTGGACTACTCCGGGGATGATCTTCAGCGCCTCCTCTGACTGGGCCGCGACCACCACCGAAGAGGAGCTGCTCGATCAGTCGAAGACGGAATTGGAACAGCAGTGTGAATACATCGGTCGCGAGCCTTACGAAGACCCGCTCTACTCCGGGCTCTACGACACGTTCGTGAACTGCGGTGACACTGCTGCAACCTTTGTCGTTGTCGCTACCCGGCCGCTGGAAGGCAACTTCATCATCATGGTCGATGTGCAGGCCAACACGGATCGCGACTTCGAAGCCCTCGACCGCATCCTGGCCAGCTTCTACGTCTCTGGCGGCGTCTAAGCAGCCTTTTTACACGCAGACAGGGCGTAAAACGCCCTGTCTGCGTCGCGAGAACAAGGGGGTTCCAACCAGCCCTCTTTTCCGACACGCTGGGTGAGTGAAATACGACAAAATCGTGCGAGATCTTGCCCTTTCACAGCATGCGGCAGTTGCTCGCCGTCAGTTGACAGCCGCCGGAATGGATGCCAAAGCGATTCGTCGGCGGATCCAATCAGGGATGCTCGAACCCGTCACGTCGCGCGTCCTTCGACTGAGTGGCGCACCTTCATCACCTTCACAACAGCTAATGATCGCCGTTTTGCACGTTGGGCCTGAGTCGTACATCTCACACCAAACCGCGGCTGCCTGGTGGGGGTTGGCAGGCTTCCGCCTTGACAAGATCCACGTCTCCCTTGAGCGTGTCTTTCATTGGACGGAGGACGCACGCGAAGTAGTCGTCCATCACTCGACCGTGATTCCCGAGTGGTGTCGCAAGATCCATAAGGGGATACCGATCGTTTCGCCTGCATTGGCCGTCTATCAAATGGCGGGCTCGCTCTCACCCGAGCGGACTGCACAAGCTCTTGACAGCGGATGGTCCCTGCGGCTCTTTGACGGTCGAACTATTGACGCGCTAATCGAGCGCCTCGCTAGGCACGGTCGCAACGGCACTGTCTTGATAAGACAGTTAAGAAGGGACCGACCCGACTCGTGGGTGCCGCCAGCGTCCAACCTGGAGTCGCGGTTCGACAATATCGCCAAGATTCATGGGTTCTCGTTTCGTCGTCAGGTCGACGTGGGCGACGAGGAATGGAGCGGTAGGGTCGATTTCCTTGCGGACGACTGTCCACTCATCGTCGAGATTCTGAGCGAGCGATATCACAGTGCGTTGAGCGATCGCGAGGCCGACGCCGACCGTCGGCAACGTCAAGAGGCACTGGGGTTCGTTGTGGTTGAGGTGTGGGATCACGAGATCTTCTCTACACCGTGGGTGGCGATCTCGAGGATCAGGAAGGCCCGTGAGGGCCTCTTGATCGGTTCTCTGGCCTCAGACGGGGCGGAATCCGACCCGTCTACGTGATAAAAACGAAGTTTGGGTTCCCTTTAGCGGGCGGCGCCCTCCATGCTCCCAGTGAGTTTTGAGAGGTCGACGTTGTAGAGGACGCAGACCAGCTCGCGGTCACCGTCGGCCCAGCTCTCCTCGCTCGGGTAGATCGAAAACACTTCCAACGCCGAGCTGGGATAGTCGATGCCCACGTACGCCTCGAACTGCTCGATGCAGACGTTGGTGCCGATGTCATTTATCTCGTCCGAACCGGGGTACACGTCGGTATCGGTGTATTCGATCAGCGCGAAGACTTCGTTGTCGTGGGGCTCCGAACAGTCCAACTCCGGCACCGAGGAAATTTCGTCGCCCGACTGGTCATCAAAACAGGTGCCGACCGGGAGCGAAAAGACGCTCTGCCCTCCGCCGCAAGCAATTAGGAGGGCGAACAGGACCACGGGGAGAAAGCGGCGCATGGGTTGCCTTTCGGTTAGACGAGGTACTGGTTGAGGTCACGCGGAAGGTAGCGGCCGTCGCCCTTTTTCCCGAGGTATTGATTGTCGGCGATGATCACCTTGCCTCGAGAGAGGACGGTGTCCACCCCGCCAGAGATCTCGAACCCTTCGTAGCAGGAGTAGTCGGTGCGCATGTGGTGGGTTTCGGCTGACAATATGTGTCGCTTCTCCGGGTCGAAGATAACGATGTCGGCGTCCGACCCCACCGCGATCGTTCCCTTTTGCGGGTAGAGGCCGAACATCCGGGCGGGAGTGGTTGCGCAGACCTCGACCCACCGCTCCAACGTCAGCCGCTCTTCGGCGACCGCGCCGTGATACATGAGCTCGACCCGATGCTCCACGCCCGGCAGCCCGTTGGGAATCTTGGAAAAGTCTCCTTCGCCGAGGCGCTTCTGCCGGCCCAGCTCGGGATGATCCTCGAAGCAGAAAGGACAGTGGTCCGTCGAGACCACCTGCAAGTCATTGGTGGCGAGACCCGACCACAAGGCCTCCTGGTGTCCTTCGGCCCGATCGCGCAACGGCGGCGAGCAGACATATTTCGCTCCTTCGAAGCCATTGCCGAGGTCGTCGAGGCTTAAAAAGAGATATTGGGGGCAGGTCTCGGCGAAGACGTTGAGCCCCTCGTCGCGGGCATTGGTGACTTCCGCCAGAGCTTCGAGTGCCGACAGGTGGACGATGTAGAGCGGACAACCGGCAAGTTCGGCCAGCCTGATCGCCCGATGGGTGGCCTCACCCTCCAGAATCGACTTGCGGACGACCCCGTGATAGAGCGGATCGGTTTCGCCGCGCGCCAAAGCCTGGGCGATCAAGACATCGATGGCTATGCCATTCTCAGCATGCATCATGATCGTGGCGCCGTTCTCCGACGCTTTCTGCATCGCCTGGAAGATCTCCCCGTCGGTTGAAAAGAAGACCCCGGGATACGCCATGAACATCTTGAACGAGGTGACGCCCTCGCCCATGGCGATATCCATCTCCTTGAGAGATTGCTCGTTCACATCGCCCACAATGACGTGAAAGCCGTAATCGATCGCACAGTTGCCATCGGCTTTCCCTCGCCATGCCTCGTATCCGTCCATCAAACCCTGGCCTTTGGCTTGCACGGCGAAATCGATGATCGTGGTTGTCCCGCCCCAGGCCGCAGCCCGGGTTCCTGTCTCGAATGAGTCCGAGGCGAATGTCCCTCCGAAAGGGAGTTCCATGTGAGTATGGACGTCGAGCCCTCCCGGTACCACGTACTTGCCCGCCGCGTCGATGACCTCGGCACCTTCGTTCGCGGACCCGGGCGAGAGAAGAGCGGTGACCTTTTCGCCTTCAATCAGAACATCGGCTTCCTGGCGGCCGGCGTGGGTAATGACAGTTCCGTTGGTAATGAGAATGCTCACGATTGACCTCCGTTGTTCGAAAAATGATTCGTGTAATCCTTCTGGGCGGCAATGACCACCTCAGATGCACGTTCGACCCCATACCGCTCCTGGATCGTGATCACATCCGGCTGGCCCGGCAGTTGTTTGTAGCTCTCGAAGTAGTGGGCGAGGCGGTCGATCAACGCCAGAGGGATCTGGTCGAGCTCGGTGACCTCACCCCACACCGGGTCCCGCGCCAGCACCGCGATGATCTTGTCGTCGGCCTCACCGTGGTCGAGGATCTGGAGCCCACCCACCACCCGCGCGGTGAGAAGGATGTCCGCCCGATTTATCGGGCGCTCGGAGATCACGCAGATGTCGAGCGGATCGCCGTCACCACCCTGGGCGCCAGGGCAAAGGGCCGCCACTGCCTCGGCGCAATACGTTTGCGGGATGAATCCATAAAGGGTGGGAGGTGACGAGGAGGTATTTTGGGGGCGATCCACCTTGAGATAGCCGGAGGGCTTGTCGACTTCGTATTTGATGACATCAAAAGGGGTGATCTCGACATAGGCGGTGACGAGGAGGGGCGGTTCCGGGCCAGAAACCAATCCGTGCCAGGGGTGCGGCCGCCATTTGGTGAACACCAGCCCAAAATAGCTCCCCTAGAAGCGAGACAACCGCTCACGTAGCCTGCTTACCGAATCAGAAAGGCGGTCAGGAGTGGGAAAAAGGGTGCTCAGTCTCGTTGCGGCGCTGGTGTTGATCTCTGCGTGTGGTGGAGGAGTTGCGGCAACCACCAACACAGCCTCGGTGGAAACTTCGACGACGGTGGCGACGACGTCAGCTTCGACGACGACCGAGCCGAGGGCAACAACGACTAGTGGCGTTGGGGAGGCAGCGCTCGATTTCGAAGGCGACATCCAAGCGGGAACCGAGTTCGACGTCACCTGGACCGGACCCGACAATGATCGCGACTTCGTCACGATCGTCGCCGAGGGAGCCCGCGAAGGCGCCTTTGAGGACTACTTCTACACGTCCGATGGCGCCACTGGCTCGCTTTACGCACCTACGGAGGCCGGCGACTACGAGATCCGCTATGTCGACGGTGCGACCAATGCCACCGCGGCTAGCTCGCCGACCTCCATCACCGGCCGGGTCATCACCCTCGAGCTCCCGGTCACTGTCGTGGCCGGCACCGCCTTCGAGGTGTCTTGGGAAGCGATCCAGGCTTCCGGCGACTACATCACGATCGTTCCCGCCGATGCGCGTGGGGGCACTTATGAGGACTACTTCTACATGGAGGACGGACCGACCGGCACCTTGATCGCCCCTATCACAGAGGGCGATTACGAGATTCGGTATGTCAGCGGACTCGACTCGGCGACGATGGCGGCCAGCGCGATCGCCGTGAGCCCTTTGGAGATCACAATCGACGCCCCGGCGACAATCGCCCCGGGCAGCGAGTTCGAGGTGAACTGGACCGGGCCTGACGGCCCGGGCGATTACTTGACGATCGTCCCCGAGGGAGCCGAGCCCAATGTCTATCTCAGCTACGCCTATACCAGCTCAGGCTCGCCGCTGACCCTCGTCGCCCCGGAAGAAGCCGGTGAATACGAGGTCCGCTACCGATCGGACCGGGTCGAAGGCGTGTTCTTGACGGTGCCGATCACCGTCGCGTAGCCAAATCGCAACCCTCGGATGGCGGCGAGTCGCCATGGCGGTCGTTAACTTCGGTGTGTCCGTGTCTTAAGGAGGCACTTCTGAAGAAACTAATGGTTCTCCTCTTCATCCTTGGGTTGCTGGTGGCGGCATGTGGTGGAGATACAAGTGATACGACCGGAGCCACCGGAGGCACAGCCACCACCGGCGGCGGGGCTGCAACCACCGCCGGAGCCGAAGGGATGGAAGGTCTAATCGCCGCTGCCCAGGAGGAGGGCACGCTCACAACGATTGCCCTCCCGCACGACTGGTGCAACTACGGAGGCGTGATCGAGGGCTTCAAGGCGAAGTACGGCCTCGAGGTCAATGAGCTGGCGCCCGACGCGGGTTCGGCCGACGAGCTCGAAGCGATTCGCGCGAATCAGGGTTCGACCGGTCCACAGGCGCCTGACGTGGTGGATGTCGGCCTTGCCTTTGGCCCCCAAGCCAAGGACGAGGGTCTGCTCCAGCCGTACAAGGTGTCGACTTGGGACTCGATCCCAGACGATGCGAAGGATCCCGACGGCTTCTGGTACGGCGACTACTACGGCGTTTTGGCATTCGAAGTCAATGCCGATGTGGTCGAGGAGATCCCCACCCAGTGGTCAGATCTGCTCGATCCGCAGTACGAGGGTCAGATTGCGTTGGCGGGAGATCCCCGGGTCTCCAACCAGGCGATCTTCTCTGTCTTCGCCGCGGCTTTGGCCAACGGTGGCTCTCTCGACGATGCTCAGGCCGGTCTCGACTTCTTCGCTGAGCTGAGCGAGTCGGGCAACCTGGTGCCGGTGATCGCCGAGTCCGGAACGGTGGCCTCTGGTGAAACCCCGATCACGATTCGTTGGACCTACAACGCCCTGGCCAATCGCGACGCCAACTCCGACCTTGCCGACATCCAGGTCGTGGTCCCGGAAGATGGCCGCTATGCCGGGGTGTATGTCCAGGGGATAAGCGCCTACGCCCCGCATCCCAACGCAGCCAAGCTCTGGATGGAATACCTCTATTCCGACGAAGGTCAGAACCTTTGGCTCCAGGGCTACTGCAACCCCATCCGCTACGAGGAGATGGTGAGTCGGGATGTGATCCCGGCCGACCTAGCGGCGCAGCTGCCCGACAGTGAGGGAGCAGTATTTCCCTCGCTCGAGCAGATCACTGCCGCCTCCGAGCTCATCACGACCCAGTGGGACTCGGTGGTAGGAGCCGACGTCGGTGGTTGAGTGACCGCACTTAGCGAGCAAAAGGTAGGGGGCCCGCCAACGACGGGCCCCCTTATCTCTCAGCGAAAGTCGCGATCGTGGAACTGGGTGGGCTTGTTGCCGTTCTTCGTCTTTGCCGGCGCTTTCTTGCTCGGTCCAGCGGCAATTCTCTTCTACCGCAGCTTTCTCACTCCCGATTCCAAATTGACGCTGGCCAACTATCAGGGCCTCGTCGACGAGCAAGTAGTCGAGTCATATTGGCTTTCAGTCCGGATCAGCCTGATCACCGCCGTCTTGGGCGGCATCTTCGGATTTCTCCTCGCCTGGGCGGTCATCTATGGCGGGCTGCCGCGGGTGTTCCGATCCTTGCTGACCACGTTTTCGGGAGTGGCCTCCAATTTCGCGGGAGTTCCCCTCGCCGCAGCATTCATCTTCACGTTGGGACGGATCGGGATCGTCACCGCGCTGTTCAGCTTCATCGGCTTTGACCTTTACGACAGCGACTTCACCCTCTACAACTTCTGGGGCCTTTCCGTTGTCTACATGTTTTTCCAGTTTCCGCTCATGGTCCTGACCATCACCCCGGCCTTGGAAGGTCTGAAGAAGGAGTGGAAGGAAGCCTCGGAAAACCTGGGGGCAAGTGGTTGGCAATACTGGCGCTATGTTGCCCTGCCGGTGTTGATGCCTTCGATCCTCGGCACGATCATCCTCCTCTTCGGTAATTCCTTCGGTGCTCACGCCACTGCTTACGCCCTGACCGGCGGCAATCTCCGATTGGCGACGATTCTCATTGGCTCCCAGATCTCTGGCGACGTTCTCAATAACCCGGGTCTGGGGTACGCCGTGGCGATGGGAATGGTGGCCATCATGGGTTTTTCGATCATCGTCTACACCGTGCTGCAGCGGCGTTCTGAAAAGTGGCTGGCGTGAGCGCGATCAGCGCCACGGCGGTCAGCGAGGCACCTGCCACTCCCGAACCGCAGATTCGTGCCGGGACCGGCAGCAAGGTGCTCGCCTGGCTCGTGGTCTTTGGTGGGTTGGTCTACTTCTTCACGCCACTCATCGCGACCGGTCAACGGTCGTTCTTCGCCATTCGCGACACTTTTGGCTTTGAGGCCTACCGCCGAATCCTGACTGACCCCACTTTCGTGAACACCTTCACCTTGTCGGTTGTGAACGCAGTCCTGACGATCATCCTGTCGCTCATCGTCATCGTGCCGACCGCGTACTGGGTCGCGCTGAAGATGCCTCGTCTCCGTTCGGTGATCGAGTTCATCACCTTGCTCCCCTTCGTCATCCCGGCGGTCGTGCTGGTGTTTGGGTTGCTCCGCATGTACGGACCGCCGCCGCTAGCGCTGCTCAACAGCGAATCATCGACCAGAGTGGTTCTGATCTGCGCCTATGCGGCTCTGTCATTCCCCTACATGTACCGGGCGGTCGACAACGGGCTCCGCGCGATCAACATCCGCACCCTGACCGAAGCGGCCCAGAGCCTTGGCGCGACGTGGCCGACGATCATCTGGCGAGTCATCTTTCCCAACTTGAAGGTGGCTCTGCTCTCGGGGGCGCTGCTCACCTTCGCCATCGTCATCGGTGAGCTGACCATCGCCCTCTATTTGGGCCAGCACACCTTTGGTCCCTACATGGCCGACTTGGTCCGCAACAAGGTGTCGGAACCGGCCGCGTTGACCGTCCTCAGCTTCGCGTTCACCTGGATGGCCATGGGGGTCATCTCCTATTTGACGCGGCGTCAGCCAAGCTCCAAGAAAGCAAGAAGAGGCTGATGAAAGCAAGGAGAGGCTGATGTCGTTTCTGATCCTCGATCAGGTCCGCAAAGACTTCGGCGAGAACGCCGCGGTCGAGGATTTCAACCTCACTGTCGACGCGGGCGAATTCGTCTCGTTTCTCGGTCCTTCCGGCTGCGGCAAGACCACCACCTTGAGGATGATCGCCGGCTTCGAGAGGCCGACGAGGGGACGGATCAGTATCGGCGGCCGTGACATCACCAACGCCCGTCCCAATGAACGCAACGTCGGGATGGTGTTCCAGTCCTACGCTCTTTTCCCCAATATGACCGTGACCCAGAATGTCGGTTTCGGGCTCAAGCTCAAAGGCACTCCCCGCCCAGAGATCCAGGGGCGGGTCGCCGAGCTTCTGGAGCTGATCCATCTCCCCGACAAAGGGAATGATTATCCCCACGAGCTTTCCGGCGGTCAGCAACAACGCGTTGCCCTTGCTCGCGCCCTGGCGATTCGGCCCCAGGTCCTGCTCCTCGACGAGCCGCTCTCAGCTCTCGATGCCAAGATTCGCGACGAGCTGCGCACCGAGATCAGAAGGATCCAGCGCCAACTCAGCATCACCACCATCTATGTCACCCACGACCAAGAGGAAGCGATGGCCCTTTCGGACCGCGTTGTGGTGATGAGTCGCGGGGTGATGGAACAGGTCGGTCCACCTTTCCAGATCTATAACTATCCGGAGACCAAGTTCGTCGCTTCCTTCGTTGGCAAGCTCAACCAGATTCCTGGCACCGTGATTGACGCCAAGACGGTGCAATGCGACGAGGACCGGCTGCAAACTACAACGCTCATCGAGGAGAGCGCCGGCACCGCCGTCAACGTGTTGGTTCGGCCCGAAGAGCTCGATCTCGGGGCGGGTGAGGAGAATCAGCTCACCGGCGTTGTCGAGTCGGTCAACTTCCTGGGGGCGATCGTGCGGGTTCGAATCACTCGGGGCAAGCAAATGATCACCGCCGATCTTTTCAATGAAAGGCTCCTCGAGCTGCCTGAGGTCGGAGACTCAGTCACGATCTCGTTCCCGGCGCATGCTTGCTGGGTGATGAAGGCGACCTGAGTGAACCTTCCTCCCGTTCTTGGCGCGGCGACATCGGCCTTTCAGATCGAAGGCGGCCGCGAGGACGGGAAAGGCCAGTCGATCTGGGACACGTTCTCGGACGAGGGCCGGTTGGCCGATCGCGGCGACACCGCCTGCGATCACTACCACCGATTCGAGGAGGATGCCGATCTAACGCAGGGCCAAGACGCGTATCGCATGTCAATCGCCTGGACCCGGATTCTTCCCGACGGAGTGGGCGAGGTGAACGAAAGAGGGCTCGACTTCTACCGACGGCTGATCGACAAGTTGCTCGACTCAGGGGTTGATCCGTGGGTGACGCTTTTTCATTGGGACCTCCCGCAGGCGTTGCAGGACCGGGGTGGCTGGGCAAACCGGGAGACGGTCGATGCCTTCGTGCGTTACGCCGGGGTCGTGGTCGAGGCGCTCGGCGACCGGGTCAAGAATTGGATCACCCACAACGAGCCCTGGGTCTATTCAACATTGGGCCATATCGAAGGCGTTTTTGCCCCAGGGATCAGCGATTGGCAAACGGGTTTGGCGGTCGCGCACCATGTTCTACTCTCCCATGGCAAAGCGGTGCCGGTGCTCAAACAAAGCGGCGGCTCGGTGGGGCCGGCCCTTGATTGTCGGCCGAGCCGGCCCGCGACTCCTGACGATGAAGCAGCGAATACGCACTTCGACGGCTTTCGCAACCGCTGGTACTTCGACCCGGTCTTTGGCAAGGGCTATCCCGCCGATATCGAGAAAACCTACCGCGAGCTTGGTCGTTGGGACGGGAGCCTCGTCCAGGCGGGGGATCTCGACACCATCGCCACACCGATCGATTTTCTGGGGATCAACTACTACACGAGCATCGAAGTCCGCACGGGCTCTGAGGAGAGTGAGGTCGGGAAGGTTGCGCCTGGACCCGGCCCTCCGCCGGGCTACACCGAGATGGGTTGGGCAATTACCCCAGGGGCGTTGACCGAATTTCTGCAGCGGGTCGACCGCGAGTATTCGCCGGCGTCGATCGTCATCACCGAAAACGGAGCGTCCTACTCGGACGGGGTCGAGGATCAGCGCCGCATCGATTACTTGCAGCAGCACCTTGAAGCGGTGTCCGCGGCGCGCGACTCGGGCGTGCCGGTCAACGGCTACTTTGTCTGGTCGTTGATGGACAACCTCGAGTGGGTGTCGGGTTTCAGCCAGCGCTTCGGGTTGATCGACGTCGATTTCGACACCCAGGTCCGCACCCCCAAGGCTTCCTACCACTGGTACCGCGATTTGATCGCAAACCGGTGATGCCCTAACCCTCGACGCGTTCCACCGCGCGGGCGAGTCTTTCGTAGCCTTCGTCGGCTTCGGTTTCGGTGAGGGACAAAGGTGGGGCGATGCGGAGGGTGTTGCCATAAAGACCGCCCTTGCCGATCAAGAGCCCTTCCTTCTTGGCCTCTTCCATGACGGCAGCAGCGGCGGCCGGATCGGGGTCGAGTCCTCCTTTGCGGACCAGCTCGACACCGAGCATCAGGCCCTTGCCCCGTACCTCGCCGATGATGTCGCTTCGTTCGGCCAGTCCGTCGAGGTTCGACTTGAGGCGGTTGCCAACCTTGTAGGCATTGGTCTGCAAGTCGTGCTCGAGCAAGTAGTCGAGATTGGCTAAGCCAGCCGCAGTCGAAAGGGGGTTCCCACCAAACGTGGAAATCGAGTTGGCCGGAAGCGAGTCCATCAGCTCGGCGGAGGCGATCACTCCAGCGAGGGCGATTCCGTTGCCGAGGCCCTTGGCAAAGGTAATCAGGTCGGGGATGATGTCGTGCGCTTGGTAGCCCCAAAAATGCTCGCCAGTTCGACCCCAGCCGGTCTGGACCTCGTCGGAGATGAAGAGAATTCCGTGCCGGTCGAGCACTTCCTTGAAAGCCGCGAAAAACCCGTCGGGTGGGGTGGCGAACCCACCGACCCCCTGGATCGGCTCGGCGATCATGCAGGCAACATCGCCGGCCGTCGCGACCTCGATCAGGTTCTCGAGGTCGGCTCGGCAAGCGTTGATGAACTCGTCGTCGGACAGATGCCCAAACGGGCTGCGGAGCTTGTAAGGGCCCTGCACATAGGTGACATTGAACGGCGAGTTGGCGGTGGCCGACCAGTTCCTTTGCCCGGTGATCGCCACCGTCGAATGCGACTTCCCGTGATAGCTCCCGCGAACCGCAAGCACCTGATTCGACTTGCGAAACTGGGTGGCGATCATCAAGGCGGCGTCGTTCGCTTCCGTGCCGGAGTTGGTGAAGAACACCTTCGCATTCGGGATCCCGGAAAGCGCCGCGATCTTTTCAGCGAGCTCGATCTGGTTTTCGATCAGATAGAGAGTCGAGCTGTGCAGCATCTTCCCGGCCTGCTCCTGAATCGCCGCCACCACTTCGGGGACGTTGTAGCCAGTCATGGTCGTGAGGATGCCGCCGAAGAAGTCGAGGTAAGTGTTTCCCTCGGCGTCGGTGACGTGCCGCCCGTTCCCGTCCACCAACGAGATCGGCTCCTGGTAGTAGAGGACCATCCATTTCGGCAGAACCTTCTGGTGGCGGGCGTGAAGTTCGGCGTGCGTACCCATGACTGAGGCCGAGGCTAGTAAGACCGTTCTGTGGGCTGGTATCCGCGCTTTTGCGGTATGCGAACCCAGGGTTCGCAAATTGTCTAGGCGGGGACTTTCACGTACTCGAACTCGACCGGCTGTCCCAGGATCCCTTTCGAGGGGCGGGCGATCCAACTGGCAAATTCACCGACCTCGTACTGGGGTTGCATCAACTCCTCGATGAACGCGGCATCGTCTCGGCTCGGCAGCCATTCCTTGACCTTTTCGTCGTGAGCTTCGGCCGCGAGAACTTCGCCGCCCGGGCTCACCGCGACACCGGCGAAATCCCCCACGGCCCGGTTGAAGGCCAGGTGGGGCAGGCGGAGCTCGAAATCGACCCCCGCCGCGGTGATGTCGCGATTCCAGCGGCGGACCCCGCCGAGACAGTCCTCCATGAAGTCGTCCCGGAGCCGGGCGTTGAGGCCGTTCAACGCCGGAACCTCCTTCTGGGCAAAACCCTCGCCGGTCATCGTCATCACCGGATAAGTGGCTCCGTGGAGCTTGTGGTCGTCGTTGACCTGATCTTCGTGGTAGCGACCCTTGAGACCGGCGGTGAAAAAGTTGGCCGCGTTGGTCGACTCCTCCGAGCCAAAAAGATCGAGCGTCAGCGAATAGTGAAGGTTCATCTTCCGCTGGATCAGCGGCAGGTCGATGACGCCGAGGGCGCGGACCGCTTCGGTGTCGTAGGGGTCTTCGATGCCAGCCTCCTTCATCGCCTCGGCAGTCCGGCGGATGATCCGCCCACAGCCGGTGTCGCCCACGAACATATGGTGCGCTTCCTCGGCGAGCATGAACCGGCAGGTGCGGGAGAGCGGATCGAATCCCGATTGGGCGAGCGATTCGAGTTGCATCTTCCCGTCGCGGTCGGTGAAGAAAGTGAACATGAAAAATGAGAGCCAGTCGGGGGTCGACTCGTTGAAGGCGCCGAGGATGCGCGGCTGCTCCTCGCTTCCCGAGCGGCGCCGCAACAGCTCCTCGGCCTCTTCCCGACCATCACGACCGAAGTATTTCTGCAGGAGGTAGACCATCGCCCAGAGATGGCGCCCCTCCTCGACGTTGACCTGAAAGAGGTTGCGAAGGTCGTACAGGGAAGGGGCGATCTTGCCCAGCAGCCGCTGCTGCTCGACCGAGGCGGGTTCAGTGTCGCCCTGAATCACGATCAACCGCCGCAGCATCGCCCGGTATTCGCCGGGCACGTCCTGCCAGACCGGCTCACCGAGATGATCGCCACAGGGGATCGTCCGGCCCTCTTCCGGTTGGGCGAGGAGTATTCCCCATCGGTACTCGGGCATCTTGACAAAGCCAAACTTCGCCCATCCGCTCTTCTCGACGCTGACCGCGGTTCGCAGCCAGACGTCGGCGGTTTGGAAGCCGTCCGGGCCCATGTCCATCCACCAGTCGATATAGCCGGGATGCCAGGCTTCGAGGGCTCGTTGCAGTTTCGGGTCGGACCCCAGGCCGACGTTGTTGGGGATCAAGAGGTCGTAGTCGACTGTTTCGTCGATCGTTTCTGGCATTTCAGGTTCTCCTTCGATCGAGCTCGGGGCGACGGCCACTGCCGTAGGAGCGGAGCGTCCCTTCCGGGCCGGAGGCGTTGGGTCGGAAGAAAATCCAGTTTTGCCATGCGGTCAAACGGCCAAAGATCTTGGTCTCCATGGTTTCGGGTCCGGCAAGGCGGAGGTTGGCCTCAAGACCGGTGAGCGCATCGGGGCTGAAGGCGGCTCGCTCCTCGAGGAAGAGCCGGACCTCGTCGTCCCAGTCGACGTCGTCAAAAGCGAATGTGACCAAGCCGATGGCGACGGCCTCGGCGCCGACATCCCCGCCGACCGACTTCTCGGCGAGAGCAAGCGCATCGTCGCGGCCCCAGAAGCGGGTCGCGAGCCGGGAAAGTCCATTTCCCATCGGCAAGGGGCCGAGATTCATCGGCGTCAACCGCAAGCCCGGGGCACCGTCGCCGAGGTGCAAATAGACCCGATCCGAAGCGAGAGGAATCTCGGCGAGGAGACCAACGAAGCAACTTCCTGGCTCGATCAGGCTCACCACTGTCCGCGCCGTCATGTCGAGACGCTTCAGTGTCCGATTGCAGTACAAGATGATCTCGCGGACGAGCCAGTCGTCGGCGTGATCGAGAAGAAAGGCGTCGTGAGCAGCGACCGTTTCTGGATCGCCCTTCGTCTTCATTAGCAAGGTTCCGAGCTCGGGCTCATTGAGGCGAAGATGAAGAAGGGCGTCGTCTAGCTCGCGGATGAATGCCAGGGGCCAGAAGCGGACGCCGAGGTTCCGGACCTCGGCTGGATCACCGGGCATCGGGTTCGCGGGTCCCTGAATCGAGATCGTGGCGGTGCCCAAAGCGCGGTCGATGTCGA
Organism: Acidimicrobiia bacterium; assembly: GCA_050997725.1. Classification (GTDB taxonomy): domain Bacteria; phylum Actinomycetota; class Acidimicrobiia; order Spongiisociales; family ZC4RG35; genus JACCTH01. Next base: position 2,694 of record JBPCQV010000221.1, on the reverse strand, counting down.
CTGTCACGTGCTCGTACCTGATCTGGTCGCCTTCGCTGGTTCGCTCGATTTCGCCCAGGTCGATCCCGCCTGCGGAGGGACGGTCGGTCCTCGTGGCCGCCTCCTTGACCAGCTCAACGGCCTCGGCCTTGAACTTGGAGCGGAGAATGAGCTTGTCGACCAGACCCCACTCGAGTGCCCGCCGGCCTTTGATCCCCTCCTCGGTTGTGCACAGCACATCGGCCCGGTCACGCAGAACATGGCGTTTGTCCGTCAGCCGGGTGAGCCCCCCGGTGCCGGGAAGGACGCCAAGCAGCGGGACCTCGGGTAGCGAGACGGTCGCCGAGCCATCGTCGACGAGAAGAATCTGTTCGCAGGCGAGAGCAAGCTCGTAACCGCCACCCGCGGCGGTGCCGTTGATTGCGGCGATATAGGTCTGTCTCGACCTCGCCGTCGACTCCTCGATTCCTAATCCGGTCTCGTTCGTGAACTTGCAGAAGTTGACCTTGAGGCCGTGTCCGGCCTCGGCGAGCATCCGGATGTTGGCCCCGGCGCAGAACACCCGATCCTTGCCCGACTCGAGCAACACTGCCCCCACCTCGGGGTGCTCGAAACGGAGGCGCTGGACCGCATCGGCCAGCTCGATGTCAACTCCGAGGTCATAAGAATTCATCTTCAGCTCGTAGCCGCCCAGACCGCCATCGGGGTCGACATCCATCACCAGATGGGCGATCGGTGGGTCGATCGCGAGCCGCCAATGCTTGTAGCGACTCGGGTGGGTGCGAAAGTCGATCACCGATGGAAGCATATCAGACTGACTGACCGGACGGTCAGGACTAGTGGGGCCCTGAGGGGTGGCTGCTCTATCACTTCGGAACCAAACTCCTCGGCGTTCAACCCTTGACCGGTTCGGAAGCTTCTGATGTCTACGATTAACGCGTGTGAAGCGACGGGCCTGGATCGGGTCGACCTTGCTGATCGTTGTCGCCTGCGGCCCATCGGCAGCCACCACGACTGTTTCCACGACGATCCCTTTGCCGGAACCCACCACCTCGATTGTTGCCACTACCTCGACGGCCACACTCGAGCCTGCTCCCTGGGCGGGGGCCGCTCTTCCCGCAAGTGGGGCTCCGCCGATCCTCGTTGACCAATGGGTGAGCGCGGACAATCGCTCGACCTGTTCGATGCTCGCTCCTGACGGGGGGATCGAAGGAGCAACTCCGCGGGCCGCCAACTTTGCCGGAGGCTGGGCCGTGGCCTGGGACGCGCCCGACGGTCCCGGGATGGCGGCGGACGGCAGCTACTGCGAAAACTGCGGACGCTCAGCGGTGGGCGTGGCGGGGACCGGGGTCGGCGCGCAGGAAGCAGTGATTCGGTCCTGGCCGAACGTCATCGAATACGACGACGGCAGCCTGGTCGGCTACGGAGTCGAGGGCTCGATCGGAGCTGAGGTTGTCGTCGATGACCCGTTCACCAGCAGCGGCGCCTCGCCGACCCAGTTGGCCTACATCTCGCTCCCTGCGTCTGACTGCCTCTACAACGTTTGGTCGCGACGAAGCGAATCCGAATTGCTCGATGTGATCGATCGCCTCCGCCTCGTCGAGGCGCCCTAGCGACTTCGGATTGATTGCTCGGGCGCGGGGTACGTGAAACTGCATCGCCTCACCCGCGACGAGGCGCGCCGGATCGCGGTTCGCGCTCAGTTGCTTGACGCCGAGCGCCCGACTGATCTGGTCTCGGTCGTTCAGCAGTTGACCTTTCTGCAGATCGACCCGACCGCGGCGATCGCCCCGAACGCTGATCTCGTTGCATGGAGCCGGCTTGGGGCTGAGTATCAGCCGAGCCACCTCCAATCGGCCCTCGAGCGCGACCGCACCCTCTTCGAACACCGCGCCATGATCCGCCCGATGGTCGACCTGGCCCTCTATCGCGCCGAAATGGACAACTGGCCCGGGGAGGATCGGCCGAAGGCGCGCGATTGGCTGCGGGCGAATGCGGGGTTTCGTCGTTTTTTGCTTGCCTTGCTCCGAAAGTCCGGGCCCCTCTTATCGCGAGACATACCCGACCGTAGCGAGGTGCCCTGGCCGTCAACGGGCTGGACCAACAACCGCAACGTCACGCAGATGCTCGAGATCCTCGCGGCGCGCGGAGAGATCGCCATCTCCGGTCGTCGCGGCCGGCATCGCATCTGGGACCTGGCCGAGCGGGCCTACCCGGCGGGCCTTCCGGTTATCCCGGCTGCCGAGGCGAGCACGATTCGTAATGAGCGCCGTCTAGCGGCGTTGGGGATTGCCCGGCCCCGTGTGGTGGGAGAAGAGGGCGAGCCAGCCGAGGTGGAGGAAACAGCCGGCATTTGGCAGGTGGACCCGGGAGCTCTCGGCCAGCCCTTCAACGGTCGCACTGCGCTGCTGTCGCCATTCGACCGTCTGATTCACGATCGAGTGCGTGCCCAGGAGCTATTCGACTTCGACTACGTCTTGGAGATGTACAAGCCGAAGGCGCAGCGCCGCTGGGGCTATTTCGCGCTGCCGGTGCTCCACCACGATCGGCTTGTCGGCAAGCTCGACGCCACCGCCGATCGAAAGGCTGGAGTGCTCCGCGTGCATGCTCTCCACCAGGACGTCCGCTTCACCAAACCTATGACCTCGGCCGTGCAGGCCGAGATCGAAGCGCTGGCGCGCTGGCTGGGGCTGTCGGTTGCGGGCCCTTGATTAC
>JBPCQV010000214.1:0-17683 GCA_050997725.1 Acidimicrobiia bacterium | reverse complement strand
CCGGGGGGCCATCCGCAAGCGAAGTCAGAGTGGCATCCGGAGCCGGTTCGCCGGCATGAAGCCGATCGAAGAAGGTCGAAAACTCTTTCTCGTCCTGGCCCGACGCGACGTACTCGTCGAAGCGCTCGTAGTTGTAGCCCATTCTTCAACCATTCCTGCGTAAAAAACCCCGGGATTAAGTGCGCCAGGTTACGCAGGAATGAAGGGGTAGACGCGGGTCGCGGTATGCGATATCACGATTGAATGATTGACGCGCACATGGGCGACTCTCGAGATCGCCAAAGGCCGGTTCGGCGTCGCCACCTGGGACGAAGCCCGCTCCGCGGGACTCTCGGATCGCCAGATCGAGCGACGGCTTCGCTTGGGGGCCAATCGACCAACCCGCGCCGGGAGCATTGGTTATCGGCGGCGCGCCCAAGACCTGGGAACAAGAGGTCGCGATTGCCGTCCTCTCGTCCGGCGAAGGAGCGGCAGCGTCACATATGACTGCCGCTGTTCTTTGGGGGATACTCAATACCTCGGGCGGGAGAGTCGATGTCGTAGTTCCGAGGTGGGACCGCAACCACCGGAACTTCATCGTGCACGAGTCGTTAGACATCATCGCCGCTGAGGTGACAGTTCATCGCGGCATCGCCGTCACCGTTCCTGCCCGAGTTGTTGTCGATGTTGGCGCCGTCTTCCGCTCAGCTGTGCCGGAGATATGCCAGCGAGGTGTCCGACTGGGATTGGTTGACCCTGAATCCGTAGGAGCCGTCGTCAACAGGGTTGCTAGAAAGGGCCGATCGGGGTCGGTCCCGCCAAAGTGCTCTTGCGTAATCTCCGGCTCTTCCCTGACAAGACCGAGAGTTGGGCCGAAGACATCTATCTCAGAATTTCTCGGGAGTCAGGTTTTCCCGAGCCGATCCAGCAATACGAGACCCGAACGAGCGACGGCTGGTTCATCTGCCGCTGTGACTTCGCATATCCCTATTGTCGCCTGGCGATCTGGATCGATGGCTTCGCCCACCATGGCAACGCCGAAGCATTCCAAACCGACCGCGTGCAAGGCAACGAGCTGAGTCTCCTCGGCTGGCGCTACCTCCGGTTCACCTACTTCGACCTAACCCAGAGGCCCCAGTACGTCATGCAACAGGTCCGCTCAGCCCTCCGATTCATTCCTGCGTAAAACCCTAGGGAAAAAGAGCGCCAGGTTACGCAAGAATGGGTTCGTGACGGCGTTACACATCGGGGCCGCGACGTATCCGGTCGTCTTGCCGAGCGTCCGCGACCCGCGGCTGCATCTGGCCGCGGTGATCATCTCGGTTCACGTCTTGGGCCAGACGGCGCTCGGGTTCCGGGTGTCGGTGCCGCAGATCCTGGCCGCGATCCTCACCTGCGCGCTCATCGAAGTGGTTTGGGTGTTTGCCAAGAGCAAACAGATTGTGTGGCCGGCCAGCGCGATGCTAACCGGGAGCGGCGTAGCTCTCATTCTCCGGCTCGTCGGCATGGAACGGGGCGACCATTGGTCTTGGCAGGGATGGCACCTGTTCGCGCTCATCGCCGGCCTCTCGCTTGTCTCCAAGTATGTGATCCGCTACCGGGGCTCGCATCTGTTCAACCCCTCGAACCTTGGCCTGGTCGTCGCTTTTCTCGTTCTGGGCTCGAACGTCATCGAACCGCTCGACTTTTGGTGGGCGCAGCTCAATCCCGGCAGGGTGGCCGCCTACCTGATCATCTTGATCGGCGGGCTCTTGATCACAGCCCGTCTCAAGCTGTTGGCGATGGCCGCGACTTTCTGGCTTTCGCTCGCCGCCGGCCTCGCCATCCTCACCGCTTCGGGGCATTGCATCACCGCCGCCTGGTCGTTGCGCCCGGGGTGCGGTTTCGACTTCTGGCGGGTGGTGATGACCTCGCCGGAGCGGCTGATCTTCCTCTTCTTCAGGATCACCGACCCCAAGACGATCCCCCCCGGCCGATCCCCCCGGATGCTGTTCTCGGTCCTGCTCGGAATTGCCTGCACCCTCTTCATGGCTTCGCCAGGCACTGAATTCGGAGCGAAAGTTGGCTTGCTTGCAGGACTGGTCCTGCTCACCCCGTTGCGATTTGTCATTGATCGCTTCTCCGCCCGCCAATCGATGAGGTTCGATTCGGTCCGCCCGGCCTTCCTGGGCGGGTTAGCAACCGGGGCGATCGCGGTGGTGCTCGCCACCGGGATCGTCGTAGCGGGAATCCCAGCCCGCGAGCCGGCGTTCGCAAGCTCGTTTGCCGCGCCGGCGGTGAGCGCGGAGGTCAATGCCGATGCGCTGCCTGAAGTGTCGGTCGGTTCCGAAGTGGCAGCGCTCAACTCCGATGCCGCCTCCGAGCCCAAGCAAGTGGCGATCGACCTAGCCGAAGCGCTGCTGGTCGAGAACGAAGCGATGCTCCTGGCCGACACGAGTCTTCTCCGCTCCGTCTCCGAAGGCGCTCGCCTGTTGTCGATGGAGCGTTCGATCGAAGCCGCCGCTGCCGCCGGACGGCCAGTAGTGACCGAGTACAAATTCGACACCCTGCAACTTGAAGTCGTCTTCACCAACGGTACCCAAGGCGGGGCAAGTCTGGCATTGGAGGCCGCCGGAAGCGTGACCAAGATTGCTTACGACGAGGCCGGGACCGAGCTCGACCGATCCCAGGCGCCCTTTGCTTCGGTTTTCGTCCTCAGCCCCGGCAACGGCGACCGCTGGCTCATCGCCGCCGAGATCGACCCCAGCTAGCTGCCCATCACCATCACCTGCTCGGGACTGAGAAGGAACGGCGGCAGATACGCCGGGATGTTGGATAGTGGCAGCACATCGTCGTGCACGTCGATTCCGAGCACATCGCGCATGAACTCCCGACGAGCTTCGATTCGACTCCACGATTCGGGATGCTCCGAGGCCCAACGCCTGCGCAGCTCTTGATCGGCGAGGACGATGCCGTCTTCGATGTTGGTGGTGAAGTAGTCGGTGCCGGTGGCAGGGATGATGTCCACCTGCATTGCCATCCCCGACTGCAGGGCCACCGGCGACCCCGGCCAGACAGGTGAGTTGACCCATTCGTCGAGGTGGAGCTGATGGCCGGGGTTGAGAAAGATGCCAAAGAATGGGTCACCCAAGCGGCGATCGATGATCTCCTGAAGTGCCCCGCCGGTCTGTCCCACCCTCAGCGCCTGATACCACTCGACGACCGCCTCGAAATAAGGGCCGACGAGCCGGTCGACGTAGTCGGCGATCTCGACCGGGAGCTCGTCGGCGCCCTCGACCATGAAGCCCGCCCGGCAGTTGAGCGCCCCCCAAATACCGAACGCCACGGTGAGAGGGTCACCCCGCTCGATCGATCGGTCCGAAGGGCTCAGCAAGCCGAGCGAGGCGCGCGGCCCGGCCGTCAGCATCAAATGACAGGACAGGGGCATGCCGTTCCACTCCAGCAGGCGCACTGCCTGTTGTTCGGTGAGCCGTGGTTCCAATCCAAACAGCAGCCGGCGGACGCCGCTCGAGGTTGCACACGAGGCATATTCGAACAGCAGCAGCTGCTCGAGCTCGTTGATCACTCGCAATCCGGCAGCAGGATCGATCAGCAGATCTGTCGCATTCTCGATCTCGTCGCCAGTCAAGCCCCTGATCGCATCGGCGAGATACGAAGGGATGTCGGTCAGCGCAGGGTCAGCGAAGGACTTCCAGCCGACGACCCCGACCCGCGTGCCGGGGCCGATGCCCTCGTCGGCGAGGATTGCGATCAGCGGTCGCGACTTGTCGCGGGGCTGGCTCGGCAGGCTGAACTCCTGGAAGCGATGCCGGCGCATCCGGAGCGGTGCCGCCTCCGCCATTCCCCAGCACTCGTTGCCGACCAGGATCGCCGGCTCAAGGTCCCTGCCCACCACGAGCAACGCCTCCTCGAAGCGCGGATCGAACCCGGAGAGATACGACAAGTTGGCGCTGTGCTCGCGGTCGGAGTAGACAACCACCGCGTCGTAGTCGCGCGACCAGGCCAGCTCGCGAAGCCGGTCGATGCGCGCCTGATACAAATGAGCCGGAAGCTCCGGCATGCGAGTGGGCATGCCGAAATCCGGCAGCTCAACCCGTGCCAGCTTGGCTTTGGCCATGCTCAGCGATCAACCATTAGCGGGCGACCGTCACGAATTGGTTGGCGGCAACATTCGTCCACGGACCGACCTCGCCATCGGGCCAAATGACCCTCACTTCCGCCGAGCTTGCCTCAGCAAGACCGAAGTGGGCCCAACCCAGGATGCCCCCGGCGTGACCGCCGCCGATCGTCAACTCCCGATGTTGGACATGGCGACCGACCTTCACCTCGATCCACGCCCCGATCGCATCGCGGTTGGGAGCCGGCTGCTGCAAGCGCAGCGCCACCCAGTTCCCCATCACATCTTTTGGCGACTCCGCCCCCGTGTTTCTCCACACCGCCACGTTCTCTCGGCGGACCACTACGACCAAATCGAGCAAGCCGTCCTGGTTGAGATCAGCCAACGCGGCTCCCCGGCTCTTTCCGAAATCGACGATTCCTGCTTCTACGGCGCTCTCGGTGAAGGTCCCGTCCGGGTTCTGCAAGAGCAGGTTGTTGGGATCCTCGGCGGCGTAGTCCGCCATTGCCTCGACGTTTCCCTTGGAGACAAACAGGTCGACCAGCCCGTCGTTGTTCACGTCCTCGAACTGCGGATGCCAGGCGGTCGAAGGCAGGTTGACGTCGCCGGAAAACGGACGATGGGCGGTAGCGCCAAGCTCGAAGGCGATATCTTCGTAGTTGGGCGTGCTCGATCCTGCGGCCAAGGTCTGGAGCTTGTTATCGCTTTGACTGGTGAGATAGACCTCGGGCAACCCATCACCGGTTAAGTCATGGCTAGCAATACCCATCCCCCAGATCTTCATCGGTTGCCAGCCTTCGTCGTGCGTGTAGAGGCGGGCAGGCTCGCCGGCTTGGACTCGCCAGAGCTGTTCCTCGCCATCGCGGTAGTAGTGACGGTCGTTGGTCATCCGCAGGTCGCGCCGCCCCGATCGGTCCCAGTCGCTGAAAAGGATCGACAGAGTGCACCAGCCAGGAGTCAGTATCTCGGGCACCGCATAGGTCGCTCCCACCGGTCGAAAAAGCTGATGATCCGAGCAGCGGGTGCGGTCGTCGAGGTCCACGTAGTTGCCAAAAGCCAGAGTGGGCATCGAAGCGCCCGCGTCCCATTTGGCGCTGAAAGCCACCGTCCAGTCGTTACCGCCGTCTATCCCCCACCGATCGTTCGCAGGCTCGAACTCACAGCTACCGAGCCCGCGCAGCATCACGTTCTCCCCCGCCCGCAGAACCGCCAAGTCGGCCAAGCCGTCGCTGTCGACATCAATTGGATAGGCGCCGGTGACCCCCTCGAGCTCAGCCTCTGGCGCCGCCACTTGCTCAAACCGAAGGCTCCCCCCCGTTGGGCTCTCGTTCCGATAGACCGCGCTCGGATTCACTCCCCCGGCCAGAAAAAGGTCGGGTTTCTGGTTTCCGTCGCAATCAAACACCGCCACGCCGCCGCCCACGAAATACTGGAACTCCCCGTCGTAAGAGTGCTCGATGCCAGCGGTTTCCCGCACAAAGCGAGGTGGTTCGTAGGCCGCCTCGGGCAGGTCAGAGTCGAAGTAACGGACGAGGCCGAGCGCCACTCCCCCGGCCAGAACCAACCCTGCCACCACCCCCAAAACCAACGCCACCACAGTCCGCCGCGGCTTGCTCACACTTGCTCCGGGAAGCATGCGCCGGAACAATGCGCCAATGGCGAGGATGCGCTGATCTGAAAAAAGTTGCCTGGGGGGTGTTGGGCACCGCCAACATCGCCCGTCGCAAAGTGATTCCGGCCATCCAGACTTCCGAGCTCGGTCGGGTCGTCGCCATCGCCTCCCGTTCGACGGACAGCGCCAACGAAGTCGCGCAGGAGCTCGACATCGACCGGGCCTACGCCTCCTACGAGGAGCTCCTCGCCGACCCGGAGGTCGAGGCGTTCTACATCCCGTTGCCCAATCATCTCCATGCCCAATGGACCATCATCGCCGTCGACGCCGGCAAGCATGTGCTGTGCGAGAAGCCGCTGGCGACGACCAGCGCCGAGGCGCGGTCGATGATCGCCGCCTCCAAACAAGCCGGCGTCAAGCTGATGGAGGCATTCATGTATCGGCTTCATCCGCTTTGGGTGGAAACCGTCCGTCTGGTTCAACACGGAACCATCGGAGAGCTCCGGGCGGTGCAGTCGTTCTTCTCGTATCGGAATCTCGATCCCGACAACATACGCAACATTGCCGACTTCGGCGGCGGCTCGCTCTTTGACATCGGCTGCTATCCGGTCAATGTGGCAAGGATGTTGTTCCGGGCCGAGCCGACCGCGGTGAAGTCGGCGATCCGGCGGGATCCATCGTTTCATACCGACACCTTGACCTCGGTGCTGCTCGATTTCGAGGGTCGCCATGCGACGTTCACCTGCTCCACCCAGCTCGAGGACGATCAACGCGTCCACATCCAAGGAACCGAAGGCCGGCTCACGATCGAGATCCCTTTCAACATTCCCCCGGACCGCCCAACCCGCATCCTCCACTTCGCCGGCGGGATGCCGCCAACCGACCCCGGGCTAACCATCTACGAGATTCCAGCCGCCGATCAGTACCAAATTCAAGCCGACGCCTTCGCCAAGGCTGTGCGCGATAACACCGACGTTCCCACTCCGCCAGAAGACGCGGTCCGAAACCTGGAGGTGCTCGAACGGATATTCGCCGACGGAGGTTGACCGGCCTTCACGACTGGCCTCGGCCGACGTCGGTATGCTCAAGGGCGCTGGGGATCCAACCCCCAACAAGGAGAAAAACAAATGAATCGACGCTTACTGGCGTTAATGGCTGTGCTCGTGATGCTCCTCGCCGCCTGCGGCGGGGATGGCGCGGCTACAACTACCGCTGATGACTCGCCGGCAACAACCGGCCCAACCAACACCACCGGGGCGACCGACACCACCGGGGCGACTGACACCACCGGAGCAACAGACACGACAGGTGCCACCGATGACGAGCTCATTGTCGGAGTCTCGTGGAACAACTACAACGAAGAGCGCTGGGCCAAGTCCGACGAGCCGGCGATCGTCGCCGCGTTGGAAGCAGGCGGCGCCAGCTATATAAATGCCGATGCAGGCTCGTCAGCCGAGCAGCAACTCGCTGACGTCGAGAACCTGATTACTGAAGGAGCCGATGTATTGATCATCCTCGCCCAGGACGGCGAAGCAATCCTGCCGGCGGTGGCCAGCGCGCTCGAACAAGGAATCCCGGTTATCGCCTATGACCGTCTGATCGAAGATCCGGGCGCCCTCTACATCACCTTCGACAATGTCGGCGTTGGTCGACTCCAAGCCGAAGTGATCTTCGGGCTCGTACCTGAAGGCAACTACGCCATCATCAAGGGCAACTCGGCCGACGCCAACGCCGACTTCCTCCGGGCTGGATACGAGGAAGTCATTGGCGAAGCCGCTGCCGCGGGAACGATCAACATTGCCTGCGAGACCTACACCGACAACTGGGACCCGGCAGTCGCCCAAACAAACATGGAGCAGTGCCTCACCCAGGAGAACAACGCCATTGATGCCGTGCTCTCGGAGAACGATGGCATGGCAGGTGGAGTGGTAGCCGCCCTCGAGGCGCAGGGCATGGCCGGAACGATTCCCGTCTCGGGACAGGACGGCGACCTTGCCGCACTCAACCGGGTTGCGCTCGGCACGCAGTCGGTCTCGGTCTGGAAAGACGCACGCGAACTCGGCCGTGCCGCCGGTGAGGCTGCAGTCGCGCTTGCGCAAGGAATGGCCCTGGGTGACGTCGCCGGCGTCGTCCAGTTCGTATCACCCGGTGGAAACTCGATGAACTCCATCTTGCTCGAGCCCATCGCTATCACCCAGGACAACCTGGATGTGGTGGTCGACGCCGAGTGGATCACGGTCGAAGAGCTCTGCCAAGGCGTCGCGGCCGGTTCGGTCTCGGCCTGCGCGTAACAAATCAACAATGAGATGTGGCGCCCGACCGGGCGCCACATCTCCGACTTGAAAAAGGTGAGAGTTGACTGATGTAGTCACAGCCCCCCAGGACACGGCGCTGCCGCCCAAGCGTTCGGTGGGCTCGCTCCTCGGAGCCATGGAGGTCGATACCCGTCTCCTCGGAATGCTCGGAGCCCTCGCGGTGATCTGGATCAGCTTTCACATCCTGTCCGGGGGCACCTTCCTCACCGCCCGCAACCTCTGGAATCTCTCGGTGCAAACAGCCGCGGTGGCGGTCATGGCCACGGGGATGGTGCTGATTATCGTTAGCCGCAACGTCGACCTCTCGGTGGGATCGATGCTCGGAGTGGTGGGGATGTCGATGGCCCTGCTCCAAGCCGAGATCCTCCCCAGCATCCTTGGCTTCGAAAATCCCCTGATCTGGATCATCGCGCTCTTGGCCGGACTTTTGCTCGGCACCCTCCTCGGCGCCTTCCAGGGCTTCATCGTTGCGTATGTAGGTGTTCCTTCCTTCATCGTCACTCTCGGCGGGCTGCTTGTCTGGCGTGGTGCCGCCTGGGGCCTCGCCAGCGGCCGCACGATCGCTCCTATGGATCAAACCTTCCAGTTGCTCGGCGGCGGTTCCCGGGGCAGGATCGGCGGTCCGGCTAGCTGGGCATTCGCAGCTGTTGCGTGCGTGGGAATCGTGATGTTTCTTCTCGCCGAGCGCCGCCAGCGGCGTCGGTTCGACTTTCCGCTCCGCCCCATTTGGGCCGAGGTGACTCTCGCGGCTATAGGTTGTGTGGCCGTCCTGGGTGCAATTGCGGTCATCAACTCCTACCCAATGCCCGAGGCACTCGCCCAGCAATACGCGGCGGAACGCGGCATTAAGGTCCCGCCCGGTGGCATCCCCCTTGGAATCGCTATCCCCGTCCTGATCGCCATCGGGGTCGCTCTCGTGATGTCATTTGTCGCCACCAAGCGGCGCTTCGGCCGCTATGTCTTTGCCATCGGCGGGAACCCGGAGGCGGCCTTGCTGGGTGGAATCAAAACTAAGCGCACCATCATGATGACCTTCGCGTTGATGGGGTTCTTGGTCGGGATCGGTGCGGCAATCACCACCGCCCGCCTCAACGCCGGGACCAGCGGACTCGGAACTTCGACCGAGCTATATGTCATCGCCGCGGCAGTCATCGGCGGCACCTCCCTGGCCGGTGGGCTGGGGACTATCTCGGGCGCCGCGCTGGGAGCGCTGGTAATGCAATCTCTGATCTCTGGCATGGTGCTCACGGGAGTCGACGCTCCAATCCAAGACATCGTCGTAGGCATCGTCCTCGTCATCGCGGTCGGTTTCGATACGATCTTCCGCCGGAGGCTGGCGAAATGACCACTACGACGAATTCTCCTCTCGTCGAGATGCGCGACATCCGAGTGACCTTTGGCGGGGTTCATGCCGTCGATGGAGTGACGATCGATCTCAATCCGGGGGAGGTGGTGGCGCTGGTAGGCGGAAATGGCGCCGGCAAGTCGACATTGATCAAGTCCCTGTCGGGGGCGCGTCCGCCCGACTCGGGTCAAATCTTCGTTGAAGGTCGACCAGTGACCATCCATAACCCGATCGACGCCAAGAATTTGGGGATCGAGACGATCTATCAGACGCTGGCCTTAGCCGACAACATCGATGCTCCCGGCAACGTGTTTCTCGGACGGGAGCTGCAGACGAGGCTCGGATCCCTAGACGACTCGGCGATGGAGAGCGCAACCCGCAACGTGATGGGCCGGCTCAACCCGCGCTTTCGCAATTTCAAGAAGGCGGTCGGTTGGCTTTCCGGAGGCCAGCGGCAGTCGGTGGCGATCGCTCGCGCCGTCCACTTCAACGCCCGGGTCTTGATCATGGACGAGCCGACGGCCGCCCTGGGTCCGGCCGAGACCGCACAAGTGGGAACGCTGGTTCGCCAGCTCAAAGACGAAGGGCTCGGGATCTTTCTCATCAGCCATGACATCCACGACGTCTTCGACCTTGCAGATCGGATCAGTGTCATGCTCACCGGTAAGCTCGTGGGAACCGTGAAGAAAGAAGAAGTCACGAAGGACGAAGTCCTGGGGATGATCATCATGGGCAAGCTCCCCAATGAGGTCACCCAGGCCGAGCTCGCGGACCTCCACGGCTGACGTGGCGGTCAGTCTCGAAGGCAAGGTCGCGCTGATCACCGGCGCCAGCCGCGGAATCGGTGCTGCCATCGCCCATCGCCTAAGCCGCGAGCAGGTACAGCTCGCTCTCGGCTCGCGCAGCGGAGACGCTCTCGGCATCTCCGGCGCCGTCGCCCTGCCCACGGATGTGCGCGACCAGGCCTCGCTCGACGCTCTCGTTGACGCCACCATTGAACGTTTTGGCCGGCTCGACATCCTCATTGCCAACGCCGGAGTCGGGGCCTATGGCCCCTTCCTCGATCTGCCCCCCGAAGAGCTCGAGCAAACGATCGACGTCAATGTCAAAGGCACGATCTATGCCATCCGCTCCGCTTTGCCACATTTGCTCGAGAGCGGCGAAGCCGACATTGTCGCCATCGCCAGCGAGGCCGGACGGCGCGGACTTCCTTACGAAGCTGTCTACTGCGCGTCGAAGTTCGCTCAGATCGGGCTGATCAGATCGCTCGACCACGAGTTGCGCGAGCAAGGGGTTCGATGCACGAACGTGGCCCCCGGCGGTGTCGCCACCGACTTTGCCATGGGCAGCGGCCGCACTCCCGAGATGCCGGAATTGAAAGGAATGATGAACGCCGACGATGTGGCCGAGACGGTGATCTTCGTCCTCACCCGGCCCCGCAACCACCGAATCCTCGAGGTGGCGCTGCGCCCGGTGACCGAAACGTCCTGGGGCTAGAGGGCGACGACCCGTTGGCGGGCCGTCTCGATACCGTCGCATTCGGTGAGCGACCACAGCTCGCGATGCGACACCCGCTCGTCCGGACCCAGCCGAATCAGGGCTCCCAGGCTTTCGAGCTCACAGAAAAGCTCCTCCACGAAGACCTGACCCACGGCGCCCCGGTCGGCGTAAGGCCGATCGACGGCCAGAGCGATCTCTTTGAGAAAGAGCCACCCGTCCAATAGGTAGCCGAGACGGCCGGGGTTCGGACCGATGCCGATCTTGAACGCCGGACCCGGTTCGGCGGCAACGATGATCGAACTCTGATCCATCGTTAGTCGCGGATCCGAAAGATCGGTGTACGGCCACACTGTCAAACTCCGATCGCCTTGAACATCGCTCTCGGAGCGACCGAGCGGCATCAAAGCGAAACCTCCCATCCGGAACTGGGTGATCGCCCAGGGAGCGACCTCACGAGCTTCGGGTCCGTGGTTGGTGAGGGTGTGATCGACGACCAGGCTCGATCCCTCCGCGGTGACGACGAGGCGTTTGCTGAGACCGGCGCGATCGACCGGCCCGGTCAGAGTGACCAAACCCCGGCCGTAAGACACCTCGCATTCTTCATCGTCGGGGGCGTAAGTGACCGCGGGCAGTTCGGGAGCAGCCCACAATCGGTGACCGCCACGGAACCGATAAACACCCGCCTCGGGATGTTCAAGGACGACGCCGTCATCCAGCGCGGCGAAGAGGCTGGGGCCTTCCTTCGGCCGAAAACCGAGAATCCGCGGACCAAACGAATCGGGGATGGAGACGACATAGGAACCCACCTCGACCTCGAAGGCCCGGGCTCCGGCGCTGTAGCTCAGGCGCGAGAGGACCAGATCGAGCGATTGACCCGGTTCTCCAAAAGCTCTTGCCGGCCTGAGACCGGACGGGGGTCGATCTCACCGGCCAGCGCCTTTGCCGCGAGGGTGTCGAGACTTTCTTCCCCACCGAGGATGCCTTGGCCAAGTTCGCCCGTCCACCCCGAGTACCGCTCCTCGGTCGACAAGTCACCACTTTCCACCAGGTCCGCGGCGGCGAGCAATGCCTGCGCCAGCGTGTCCATGCCTCCGATGTGTCCGTGGAAAAGATCAGTGCGATCGATCGACTGTCGCCGCAGCTTGGAGTCGAAGTTGAACCCACCGGTGGTGAAACCGCCGCCCTTGAGAATCTCGTACATGGCGAGCGTGAGCTCGTCGACCGAGTTCGGGAACTGGTCGGTGTCCCAACCGTTCTGGTAGTCGCCGCGATTGGCGTCGACCGATCCGAAGATGCCGTGCGCCACGGAGTAGGCGACCTCGTGATGGAAGCTGTGACCGGCGAGGGTGGCGTGGTTGGCCTCGATGTTCACCTTGTACTCGTGGGCGAGATCGAAGCGTTGCAGAAACCCGTGGACCGACTGGCAGTCGTAGTCGTATTGATGCTTGGTCGGCTCGGCAGGCTTCGGCTCGAGGAGCAAGGCGCCCTCGAAGCCGAGCTTCCGTTTGTGTTCGAGAACGAGAGTCAGGAAGCGAGCGAGTTGCTCGCCTTCCCTCTTGAGATCGGTGTTGAGGAGCGACTCGTATCCCTCCCGACCTCCCCAGAGGACGTAGTTGGTGCCGCCCAACCGCAGCGTCGCTTCGAGCGCGTGCTTCACCTGTCCGGCCGCATATGCGAAAACGTCGGGGTCGGGGTTGGTCGCCGCCCCGGCCGCATAGCGCGGATGCGAAAAAAGGTTGGCGGTTCCCCAGAGGAGCCGAACCCCGGTCTCGGCCATCTTCTTCTCGGCAAAGTCGACCATCGTTTCCAGGTTGCGCGCCGACTCGGCAAACGAGTCGCCAGGCGGAGCGATATCGACATCATGGAAACAGAAGAACGGGATGCCGAGCTTCTGGAAGAACTCGAAGGCGGCGTCCATCTTCTGGTGCGCGGCCGCCAGCGGGCCGGCTGCGGGGTCGAGCCAGGGTCGGTCGAAGGTCCCCGCGCCAAAGATGTCGCTTCCGGCCCAGTTGAACGAATGCCAATAACAGACCGCCATCCGCAGGTGCTCTTCCATGGTGTTACCGAGAACGACCCGGTCCGGCTGATAGACCCGAAAGGCCAGGTCGTCGCCTTCGGGTCCGCCGAATTCGATCGGTTCCTTCACGGCGGAGAAAAAGTCAGAGGTCATCTGGCAAGACTACGGGCCAGCCAACCACGCCGCTCGCACGAGTCCGATATGGTGGGCTATGCGGATCGGGACGATTTGGCATCCCGGTTCATCAAAGAACGAAGGAGAATCATGAATCGATTGAGCAAGCTATTTGTGTTGCTTGCTGTGCTGGCGCTTGTGATCGCCGCTTGTGGAGGCGGCGATGGTGCCGGTACGACTGCCGACGGTGGGACCGCCACCACCGGCGACGGCGGAACGGCCACAACCAGCGACGGCGGAACGGCCACAACCGGCGCGACCGGCGAGGGCGGTGTCGAGTTCGACCTCTTTGGCGCTCCGACCGGCGCCGAGGGCGACGCGATCGACGGGTTCCTGGCCGCTTATAACGGGGCTACGGGATCGAACATCACCTACACCGGTGTGTCGGAGTTCGAACAGCAGCTTCGGATTCAGGTCGACGGCGGCGATCCACCGGCGGTGGCGTTCACGCCCCAGCCGGCTTCGATCTGCTCATTCGCCGACGAAGGAGCCTTGGTCTCCCTCGAGGAGATGGGCTTCGACATCGCCGCGATGGAGGAGAACCACTCCGCCTATTGGATGAACCTGGGCCTGTGCGACGACGGCAACCACTACGGAATCCCATGGTTCCCGAACTACAAGTCGATCGTCTTCTACAACATGACCGTTTTCGAGGCCGGCGGATACGAGATCCCCGAAACCTACGAGGACCTCGTTGCTCTCTCCAGCCAGATGGTGGCCGATGGGCAGACCCCTTGGTGCTTCGGCTTCGAGAGTGGCGACGCCACCGGTTGGCCGGGCACCGACTGGATCGAGGACATCCTGCTCCGCGAGCAGGGGGCCGATGTCTACGCGCAGTGGTACAACCATGAGATCCCCTTCGACGACCCCGTCGTAACCCAGGCGTTCGACACGTTCGGCGAGATCTTCTTCGGTGAAGGCTTTGTGCTCGGCGGACCAGAGAACGTCGCCGGCATCAACTTCGAAGACTCACCGGGGCCGTTGTTCGAGGATCCGGCCGGGTGCGCGATGATGAAGCAGGGCTCGTTCATCTCCAACTTCTTCGAGCAGTCCCCTGGCTACGAAGCGGGCGAAGAGTCGGAGATCGGCGTGTTCAACTTCCCGAGCATCGATGGCAACGTCGGCGCGATGGGCGGCGGTGACACTCTCATCGTGTTCGACAACTCGACCGGCGCCGCTCAGGCGATCATGGACTGGATCACTCCCGAATGGCAATGCACCCTGGCATCCGCCTCCGGCGGCGGAATCGCTGCGAATGGTGGACACGGCGTTGAGGGTGTAGAGCGTCTTCCCGGCCATAAGGACGTGGACCTCGCGTGCTACGACACCGAGACCTCGCGCACATTTGCCGAGGCAGTGACCCAGGCGTTGGCGGCGAACACATTTGCGTTCGACGGCTCCGACCTGATGCCACCCGAAGTTGGGCAGGAAACGTTCTGGACCGGGATGATCGACTGGTCGCAGGGCACCCCATCCGCAGACGTAGTTAGCTCGATCGAGGGCAGCTGGCCCAGCTGACCCCGTCGTATACCAGTGATCCGCAGATACCCGCCCCCGATGGCGGGTATCTGCGGATTAGGACGACGTTCGACGAGGGCGTTAGGTAAGGTCGGCAAGCTCGTCGATCACCCAGGCAACTAGGAGACGCAATGACAACCCCTCCCATATTGGCGGAACCGCCGTCAGAGGTGCGCCGGCCGCTGAGTGAGCCTGGAGCACAATCGAACTCGCTGCAGGTCTGGTTGCTCAGACTGGCCAGCGCCCTGATCATCCCTGCAGTTCTGGCGGTCTTCTTCGTCACTTTTGAGTTCCTGCAACGCGAAGACACCAACAAGCTCTTGCAAGTCCTCGTCGCGCTGATCGTGGGCGTGGGCGGTGTGTGGGCGCTCTACTGGGGGATGGACCGCGCGATCACGGCGATGCCGAACCACGTGGGTACGGCAGTGAGGCCCTTCGCCTTTGCCGGGCCAGCCATGGTGTTGCTCGGTTTCTATCTCGTTTATCCGGCAGTTCGCACCTTGATCCTCAGTTTCCAGAACTCATCAGGAACCGAGTTCGTCGGGCTTTCGAATTTTGTGACGATCTTCACCGAAAGCGTCTATCTCATCTCGATGCGCAACAGCATCATTTGGGTACTCGTCGTGCCCCTCTTGGCCGTCGGCATCGGACTCGGCTTTGCGACTCTCGCCGACAAGCTCGGCTCGAAATCCGAGTCGGCCGCCAAGTCTCTCATCTTCCTGCCGATGGCGATCTCCTTCGTCGGTGCGTCGGTGGTTTGGCGTTTTATCTACAACTTCCGGCCGGAAGGATTCGGCGAGCAAATCGGATTGCTCAACGCGGTTTGGACGGCTTTCGGTGGTAACCCGGTCAACTGGCTGCAGGTCCCGCTGTGGAACAACCTCTTCTTGATGGTCATCCTGGTCTGGCTACAAACCGGATTCGCGATGGTCATCCTTTCGTCCGCGATCAAGTCCGTACCCGACGACATGCTCGAAGCCGCTCGGCTCGACGGCGCCAACGAGTGGAACGTGTTTCGCAAGATCGTCATCCCAACTATCGCCTCCACATTGGTGGTTGTGTGGACAACCGTCATCATCACCACCTGGAAGGTCTTCGACATCGTCTTTGTCATGACTGGTGGCGGATTCGATACGTCGGTCGTCGCCGAGCGCATGGTCACCGAGTTCTTCACCTTTGGCAACGACGGCATCGGCGCTGCTTTGGCGGTGGTCCTCTTCCTGGCCGTCATCCCGATCCTCGTGATCAATATCAAACGATTCAAGGAGCAGGAGGCAACTCGATGACTGCGACGGCGACGAAACCAGCGGTTCATGCCTCGAGCGAACAGAGCGGAATTCCCGGGTCGCGGGTTCCCGCGTTCTTGGTAGTTGCCTTCATCGCTGTCCTCTGGACGGTGCCTTCCTTTGGGCTCCTGATCAACTCGTTTCGAGCCCCTACCGACATCCGCGGAAGCGGCTGGTGGACGGTCTTTGGCGATTTTTTCAACTCGGCCGCCTGGACTCTGCAGAACTACTCGACCGTTCTGGAAGAGGGCTTTGCCAATGCGTTCCTCAACACGGTGGCAGTGACGATTCCAGCTGTGGCCATCCCGGTCACGGTGGCAGCGTTCGCCGCCTACGCCTTTGCCTGGATGGAGTTTCCGGGCCGCAACCTGATCTTCGTCACGATTGTCGGTTTGATGGTGGTGCCACTCCAAATGGCGTTGATCCCGATCCTTCGCGTCTACACCGGACTTGATCTAAACGGGACTTACCCGGCGGTGTGGCTGGCACATGCCGGGTTCGGTCTGCCGCTTGCGGTCTATTTGTTGCGGAACTACATGGGGTCCCTACCGAGCTCACTAATCGAATCCGCTCGAATCGACGGCGCCGACCACTTCACGACATTCACTCGGCTCATCGTCCCGCTGTCGACGCCGGTGATCGCGTCGCTTGCGATCTTCCAGTTCCTTTGGGTGTGGAACGATTTCCTGGTGGCGCTGGTGTTTCTCGGCTTCGACCCCTCCAACCGCGTGCTGACCGTGGAGTTGAGCGACCTGGCGGGCCGCGGTGAGGGGGCGTTGAACTTGCTGCCGGCCGCGGCTTTCGTGACGATGATCCTGCCGCTGGTCGTCTTCTTTGCGTTGCAGCGGTTCTTCGTTCGCGGGCTGACGGCCGGTGGGGTGAAGGGATAACTTCGGGCCAGTCTTTGGAAAATTGGGGAACAACGCCCCCGAGGGGGCGCAACTGGCTGGCGTTGACGCTGGGGACGATCGTGTTGATGTTCAGCTATTTCGCCTATGCCGCAGCCTTTAGCTCGGTCGACGGCCAGACGACTATCGACGCCCAACTGGTGGGACTCGCGGTGCTCATCGCCCCGTTCGTGTTCGTGGTAGTCGCACTCGTCTCCCGCAACCCCCGACCGAAGCTCGTCCTGTTGGCGATGCTGCTTTTGGTGCTGATCGCTCTTCCAATCGGCTTGTTGGCGCCGATCCTCGGCGCCAGCGCCGGCTTCGGTGTCGGCATCGCCCTGGTCCTGGCGCAACCCGATGTCGCCAACGTCCTGCGGAGACGGATCTTCGGGGTCTTGTTTGCAGTCGCCTACGCGTTCGTGCTGTTGATTGTCGCCACGCCGGCCGGTGTCTTCACGGGGGCGGTACTTCCCTCGATCCTCATCGGGCTCGCCGACGAATACGGCGCCTGGCGCGTCTCACGCGAAAGCAAATGATCGTCAGCCCCTGACGAAGCGAGAGGGATCGTCATCGCAAAGACAGTGCGACCATCCTGACGGACATACTCGATCCCGTTCCCGACCATCCGGGCGAGCGATCGGCGACTGATAGTCCGAGGCCGAGGCTGTTGGCGGTGGTGATCTCTTGCGGAGCATGCACGAACGGCGCGAAAGGGTCGGCCGCGCGAATCTCGTCCAATCCGCCACCAGAGTCGATGACTGCCAACCGGTAGTCCGACGCGGTAATCCTGCCGACAATCTCGACCGGTTGCTTGCCATGACGATGGGAATTGGACACCAGGTTATGAACGATCTTCTCGAGACGAGCACCGTCGGCGTTGACCATCACCGCGGCACAGTCGACGCGGACCTCGATGCCTGCTCGGAGGAAAAG
>JBPCQV010000198.1:0-15521 GCA_050997725.1 Acidimicrobiia bacterium | reverse complement strand
GCCTTCTCGACATTGAGGATCTTCCCCCGAATCGGCAGCACCGCCTGAGTGTGCGAGTTACGCCCTTGTTTGGCCGGCCCCGCGGCGGACTTGCCCTCGACGATGAACAGCTCGGCCTCGTCGGGGTTGCGGGTTGAACAATCGGCCAGCTTGTCGGGGAGCCCGCCCGACTCAAGACCTGATTTGCGCCGGGTGAGGTCGCGGGCCTTGCGGGCCGCCTCTCTTGCCTTGGAGGCGGTGATGCATTTCTCGACGATTCGGCGGGCCTCGGCCGAATAGCGCTCGAGCCATTCCGGCAGGTAACGGTTGAGGACCTTCTCGACATAGGAGCGGATCTCGGTGTTGCCGAGCTTGGTCTTGGTTTGCCCCTCGAACTGGGGGTTGCGAACTCGTACCGAGAGAACTGCGGTAAGACCCTCCCGGATGTCCTCGCCCGTGAGGTTGTCGTCCTTCTCCTTGAGCAAGCCCTTCTGGCGGGCAAACGCATTGACAGCGTTGGTCATTGCTTTGCGGAAGCCTTCTTCGTGGGTTCCGCCCTCGTGGGTGTTGATGTTGTTCGCAAACGAGAGAATCGACTCGGTGTAACTCCCGGTCCATTGCATCGCCAGCTCCAACTCGGCTTCGTGCGAACGGTCGATCAGCTCGATCACGTGGGCATGGACCGGCTCGCGGTTGGCATTGAGGTGCTTGACGAAGTCGACCAGGCCACCTTTGAATTGGAACAGGTCAGCCCGCGGCTCCTCCCCTTCATCGGGCGCCCGTTCGTCGCCGAGGGAGATCTCCAACCCGCGGTTGAGATAAGCCAACTCGCGCAGACGGGTGGCGACCGTGTCGTAGTCGAACTCGAGGGTGTCGGTGAAGATCTGGCTGTCGGGCCAGAAGTTGATCGTGGTTCCGGTGTTCTTTCTCCACGGCTTCAACTTCTCGACCTTGGTCAGGGCCTTCCCACGCTGGAACGACTGCCCCCAGACGAACCCATCGCGCCGGATCTCAGCCGAAAGATGAGAAGAGAGCGCATTGACCACCGACACGCCGACGCCGTGGAGACCACCCGACACCGTGTAGGCGCCCTCTTCGAACTTGCCCCCGGCATGCAATGTGCTCAAGACGACAGTGAGCGCCGATTGGCGGGACTTGGGGTGCACGTCGACCGGGATGCCGCGCCCGTCGTCGATGACTCTGACCCCGCCGTCGGCGAGCAAGGAGACGTCGATACGGGTCGCGAAGCCCGCCATGGCCTCGTCGACCGAGTTGTCGACTACTTCCCAAACGAGATGGTGAAGCCCCCGCGGGCCGGTCGAACCGATGTACATGCTGGGACGCTTGCGCACCGCCTCGAGGCCCTCGAGGACCTTGATGTCGCGTGCGTCATATGACGTATTTCCGTTGCTCAAATCATCTCCTGGAAGCGCAAAACAAGCGGCGCGCAGGGCCGGGGAGGGGGCCTGATTGCACGTGTGTAATTATAGCTTCTGGCGAGCGGGGTGAGAACCCTGTCGTAGCCGAGCGGTACCGTTGAGCCCGTGCTTCTCAGGTGGCTGACGCTCAGCGGATTCCGCTCCTATGGCTCCCTCGAGTGGGCCCCGGACGAGGGAGTCAACATCCTCGTAGGCGACAATGGCGCCGGCAAGACGAACCTGCTCGAAGGCATCGGCTATCTCTCCACCTTGCGCTCGTTTCGGTCCGCGCCCGACGAGGCGCTGGTGGCCAATGGAGAGGACACCGCCGTCCTCAGGGGCGAAGCCGACGAGCTGTTGGAGGTCGAGATTCGCCGCCGCGGGGGTCGCCGGACGCGAGTCGCGAAGAAGCCGGTGGCGCGGTCGACTGATGTCCTTTCCGTGCTACGGGTCGTGACTTTTCTCCCTGAAGACCTCGACCTGATCAAAGGCGGGCCAGGCGGCCGGCGTGACTTCCTCGATGACGTGGCGGTGCAGCTTTGGCCCGCCGCGGCCCTCGACCAGGCGGAGTTCGACCGTTCGCTCCGGCAGCGGAACGCTTTCCTCAAGCACGGCGAGCGCGACGTCGCGACCCTCGAAGTCTGGGACGCTCGCCTGGCCCAAGCCGCGGCGCGGGTCATGTCGCGAAGGGCGCGAGCGGCCCAGATGCTGGCGCAGCCCCTCACGGAGCTGTACAGCCAGATCGCCGGCACCTCCTCCGAGGTTGGGTTCTCCTATCAATCGGAATGGGGAGGAAGTCTCGACCCCACCACCCCCGCGGCCGAGTGGTCGGCGGCGTTACTCGCCGCACTGGCCCATCGCCGCAGGGTCGACTTCGAGCTTCGCAGCACCGGTGCCGGTCCCCACCGCGACGAGCCCGCCATCCTCCTTGCCGGCGAAAGCTCGCGTCATCAGGCGAGCCAGGGCGAGCAGCGCACGCTCGCGTTGACCCTGCGGCTTGCCACCCATCGCACAGTGACCGAACAGGTCGGGCGCATGCCGCTCCTCCTGCTCGACGATGTCTATTCCGAGCTCGACCTCGCCCGGGCTAAATCACTCACCGACGCCCTTCCCGCGGCCCAGACGTTTATTAGCACTACTCGGCCAGAAGAGGTCCCGCTGCACGGGCGCGCGTGGCAGGTCGGGCACGGGACAGTCGCCCAATTGTCATGAAACAACCGGAGCGGCTCGAAGTTGTGCTGCGCGATCTGCTCACGCGCCTCGGGCTCCCCGACCCTCTCCTGGTCGATGCCCTGGTCGCCGAGTGGGACGACCTCGCCGGCGACCCTTGGGCGCAACGATCCCAGCCGGCCTATCTCCGTGACGGAGAGTTAGTAGTGACCGTCAGCGAGCCGGCGCTGGTGGCGATGTTGCGCTATGCCATTGGCGATCTCTTGCACCGGCTTGATGCTCGGCTCGGACAAGGAGTGGTCACCTCGATCCGCGTGGTCGCGCTTCGCTGACCAACATGGCTGGCGTCGTCGAAATTTGTCCCCACAGGAAACCGTTGTCCGTAATTTGTCCCACAGCGTGGTAGCCACAGGACGAGTTCCCAGAAGCGTTCGGTGTGGCGACAGATAATGGCGAAGGCCAAGTGGCGATCCGTCGTCGCGGCCAAAAAGCCAGCGGGCGCGTGAGTTCAACCGATCGGAACTCACCGCTTACCGGGTAATACGAAATTTGGCATCACATCCGTGCCCCACAGCAAATTCGGTACTACATCGGCGGATCCACGGATGTAGTAACAAATTACGCCAGAACCACGGATGTAGTAACAAATTTCACATCGACGCGACGGTCTTCGAACCAGCGAGCACTCTCCCCTCAACCTTCGGTCGATCACAAATTTGAGGAGCGTCTTCGGGATGTTGCTATTCGCGGGTGCTCTGGGAGGAAATCGAGCTGGCCAACGCTCGGTGAGGATTGGGGCCTGCGACCTGCATCCAAATTCGTCGTCACACGAACGGTCCCGACCAAATTCGTCCTATGGCGAACGAGTACCGATCGCCACAGGACAGAGAACGGAAAAAGCGTTCGTGTGAGGACAAATTTTGGGGAGAAGGGCCCAATCGGGGGAGTCCCATCCTCGCGCTGGCCACCACAGAAGGTTTTTCTTTCCTTTGTTGATGCGGTGATCGAGGTTGAGGACGATGAAGGCCGGAACCCTCCCACGGCCTCCTACCAGGAAGGGCCAGCCACCGGGCTGGCTGCTTTTCACACCGAAAGCGCTCCTCAGATCCTGACCGGCATCAGCAGGTAGACGAAGCCGTCGGATTCACCGTTGTCGAGCACAGTGGCCTTGAGGGGGTCGATGATCTGAATTCGGATCTTGTCGCCGTTGATCGCCGCCACCCCATCGCCGAGGTAGCGCGGGTTGAATGCGATCGTGATCTCGTCGACCCCGACGAACTCAGCGTCGAGGTGCTCAACCTCGCCGCCCACGTCCTGGCGAGTGACGTTCACCTCCACTCCCCCGTTACCGATCTTGAGCCGTACCGGGATGTGGTCCTCGGCGACCAACGTCACCCGTCCCAGCGCCTCCAAGACGTCCTCCTTCTTCATCGTCACCTGCGAGGGGTAGCTGTCGGAGAACAGAGTCCGATACTTGGGGAAAGGGCCTTCGATCAGGCGCAGCCGGAGCGACCCCCGCTCAGAGGTAAAGACTGCTTCTCGCGTCGCCATCCCTGCGCGGATCTTCTCCGCCCCGATCGTGCGACCCAGCTCCCGAAGACCGCGCGCAGGAACGAGGCCTGAGCCGATGCTTCCCATCCCTGGTAGCTCGCGCACTCCCAGTCGATACGAATCAGTCGTGACGAGTCGCAGTCCCTCCTCGCTCGGCTCGAACAGCACACCGGTCAAAATCGGTCGAGCCGAATTCGACGACGCGGCAACGACAACCTGATTCAGACCATTAACTAGTTCCTCGCCATCTACCTCAACTCCATCGACGGCGGACATGTCAAGGTTTGGGAAGTCGTCAAGGGTGAGGGTACGCAGGGTGAACCGGGGACCGTTGCCCAGGATCTCCACCTCCCCGCCGTTGACCGTGATCGTGACAACCCCGGGAGGCATCTTGCGGACCGCCTCTGCCAGTAGACGCCCCGGGATAACCGCCCGCCCGTCTTCCATCACCTCGACCGGACCGGAAGTCGCAACGGTGACCTCAAGGTCGGTTCCCGTCACGGTCAAATTCCCAGCCGAGGCATCACAGAGCAACCCCTGCAGCACCGGTAGTGCCGACCGGGCGGCGACGGCACGGTTCGCCCGGCTAAAAAGATCGGCGAGGTCGTCTCGCTCGCCACGGATTTTCACAGGTGCGGGTTCCTCTCTTCTTCTGCTGATCTATTTAATCGAAATCTAGGAGCAGTAGTAGGGGCTGGGGAAATGAGGATAAGTCCGCGATCGCCGCATGACTGCTGGGAAGTGAGTCCACAGGCAGTGTTGAGCACTCAGGCGTTGTCCGCATCGCCGGGCAGAGCAAGGGGCGCGCCGTTCACTTCTCCACATCATTTCCGCAGGGCTCTCGATAGGGTTTCGACCCGTTCGGAGACATCGCCGCCGCTCCGGATCGCCTGTTTCACCTTGTTGATCGAATGGATGACGGTCGCATGGTCGCGGCCGCCAAAAGCTCGGCCAATCTTGGGAAGTGAGAGGTCGGTGAGCTCCCGGCACAGAAACATGGCAATCTGCCGGCACGTCACCAACGGCTGGCGTCGGCTCTTCCCTTGTACCTCGATAACGGTATATCCAAAAGACTCGGCGGTAGCCCGCATGATGTCGAAGGCCTCGATCGTCTTCTTTCGTCCCATGGCGAGCTCGCCGAGCACCTCTTTGGCCATCTCGAGATCGAGCGGGCGGCTGGTCATAGCGGCGAAGGCGGTTACCTTGATCAGGGCCCCTTCGAGCTCGCGTACGTTCTCCGACACGGTGGCGGCGATGTACTCGAGGACGTCGGTCGACACGAGTTTTGGCCCGAGGTCGGCGTGAAGCCGCAGAATCGCCATACGGGTTTCCAGCGCGGGAGGTTGGATGTCGGTCACCAACCCGGATTGAAAGCGCGACCGCAGCCGGTCCTCGACGGTGGCGAGATTGCGCGGATGACGATCCGAAGTGATCACCAGTTGCCGCCCCATTTGGTGAAGATCGTTGAAGGTATGAAAGAATTCTTCGAGAATCTGCTCTTTGCCTTCGAAGAATTGGACATCGTCGAGCAGGAAGACATCTGTCGAGCGGTAGTGCGCCTTGAAGTCGTCGACCCGTCGGCGGCGGATGGCGTCGATGAAATCGTTGAGAAACTTCTCCGAGGTCACATAGCAGACGGTGGTCGCCCGCTTGGTCTCGCGGCTGTGGTTGCCAATGGCATGGAGAAGGTGGGTCTTGCCGAGGCCCGCCCCGCCAAAGATAAAGAGCGGGTTGTAGGCAATGCCCGGCTGATTCGCCACCGCCATCGCCGCTCCGTACGCGAAAAAGTTGGAGTCGCCCAGTACGAATTGATCGAAGCGGTATCGCTTATACAGCATCGTGGACACGTTCTCGGGGCGGACCTCGATCTCGGTCACCGAATCGTCAAATGTCTCGAGCGGCTGGGCAAGGCTGACCAGGACCAGTTCGCTTTCGGGGCCGAAGCACTCGGCATGGGTTGCCGCGAGCAGCTCGCCGTACCTCTCTTTGACCAAGTGGAGATGGAATTCGCTGGGAGCCACCAGCGTGA
The DNA here is from genome assembly GCA_050997725.1 of Acidimicrobiia bacterium. GTDB lineage: Bacteria > Actinomycetota > Acidimicrobiia > Spongiisociales > ZC4RG35 > JACCTH01. Next base: position 9,374 of record JBPCQV010000198.1, on the reverse strand, counting down.
CCCGGCCGTGGGAGAACTCGGGCTCCAGCCTGGACAACCATCTCTGCCACATTGACGCCGGTACCGACGCCTGCAGGATCCGGGTGAATTGCTCCCATAGCGAGGGTCCAGAACCCTCAAATGGCGGTATTCCTTGCACAAAACCTCCTCCCCGATCCTTTTCCACAGCTTCTTCCACAGGTGTGGAAAAACCAATCAGCCATAGAAAACAACCGGTCGCTCCTCGGTGGGCCAATCCACCGAACTTCTTCCCAATCTCTGCCAGATCCTCCCTGGCTGCGCGGGGACGCGTTCGAATAGACCTCAGCTAGGGGAAGTGAGTCGAACTGCAATCGCAGCAGGGAGGGATTGTGACCGCAGGATTCTCGTGTCGTCAAGAGCGCGGAACTCGACCTTGGCGACAACCGGGTTAGGCGATTTAGACGGTCGCTACCGAGCTTTTCCGGGTGAGCGAGCCGATCGACTCCGGCGTTCATCCGTTGTTAACCAGAATGTTTTTTTCGCGAGTCGGCAGGCTTTGCAGAGTATCGGGGGAGGCAATAACCTAAAGCCGTCCACCTCTATCTCACCCGCGAGGCGGGTTTAGTCAATCATGAAAAGAACTTTTCAACCCAAGGTCAGGCGTCGCAAGCGCAATCACGGTTTTCGTCATCGGATGTCTGACCGCGCCGGACGGGCCATCATCAAGGCTCGTCGGGCAAAGGGTCGTAAACGTCTCGCGGCCTGAATCGCTCGGTCGCCCGGCCGACTTCCGCCGGGTCCTCGACCTTGGCAGCAGGCAGCGGGCCGGCGACCTAGTAGTAGTCAAGGCTCCCGGCCAGCCCAATCTCGCCCGATACGGGCTAGTGGCCGGAAAACGAACAGGAACAGCAGTGCAGCGAAATCGAATCAAACGCCGGCTCCGGGCGGCGATCGGCGCGGCCTCTCTGCCGGTGGGTTTCGACTACGTATTTTTGGCCGGCCCCCAAGTAGCCGTGACCGACTTTGCCACCCTTAAGGGGTGGGTCGACAGGGCGACGCGGTGAGGAATCTTCCCCGGCGTTTGCTCTCTGGACTGATCGTTCTCTATCAGCGGCTACTGAGCCCGCAGTTGGGTGCCAATTGTCGCTTTCGGCCGACCTGCTCGCAGTACGCCCGGGAAGCGGTCGAGATCCACGGCGCCTTCCGAGGGTCGTCTCTGGCGCTCCGCCGCCTTCTGCGGTGTCATCCCTGGCATGAGGGCGGCTACGACCCGGTGACTCGCTGATGGGCGCCCTCTTCGACGGGCTCAAGAACTTCCTGGGCTCAGCCCTGGCTTTCTTCTACGACCTGATCCCTTCCTATGGGCTGTCGATCATCCTCCTAACGATCAGCGTCAACCTGATCCTCTTTCCGCTGACCCTCAAGCAGACCCGATCGACCAGGGCTTTTCAATCCATCCAGCCTGAGATCCGCCGGATCCAGAAGGAGTACAAGGACCGGCCCGAAGAGCTGCAAAAGGAGCTGATGCGCACTCAGCGCGAAGCGGGGGCGACCCCCGGAGGCTGTCTGTTGCCGTTGATCGTCCAGTTTCCGATCTGGCTTGCTCTTTTTCAGGTTCTCAATGCCGCCGGCAGCATCCCCGCCGAATCGGAGTTGGCGCAGGCGATCGCCGCCGGCGAGACAGGTTTTCTGGGGATGAACCTCGGGACCAGGGTGTCAGAAGCGGTTGCCCTTGGCATCGGCACCGCCCTGCCCTACCTGGCGATGCTCGTGATCATGGTTGCCAGCCAATACATCCAGACCTGGCACGCGACCTCGGGCCAAGTGAAATCCGACAACCCCCAGGCAGCGGCGGGCCAGGCGGTTAGCCGGATCATGCCGCTATTCATCGGCATCGTTTCGTACAATTTCCCGGCCGGTTTGGTGCTCTACTGGATGACTGGAAATATCTTCCGCCTTCTTCAGCAGTTTGTGATTTTCAGGATCGACGGTCGGCCGCAATTTGCGCCGATTGAAGCCTCGACCGCCAAAGCCAAAGTGGTTGAGGAGGCAAGCACGGTCCGCCCCCACGAAGGCGCGGCCGATAAACGACGACGCCGCAAGAGGAAGTGAACCGTGGTTGAGTGGGTAGAGGTCCGGGGCAAAACGATTGACGTGGCGGTTGCCGCCGCAATGAATGAGCTGGGGGTGGGCGACCGCAGTCAGGTCGATGTCGAGGTTGTTCAAGAGCCCGAGAAGGGGTTTCTCGGTCTGGGAGGAAGGGACGCGATCGTCCGAGTCAAGCCCAAGCCGACCAATCGGCGAGGGGGACGAAATCGCGGCCGGGCGAGCGGGGCGAGCGGGACGAGCCGGCAAGGTGGTCGAGACGGGGCCGCAACCCGCGATCCCAACCGTCGACCAGGCCCAAGACCGGCCGATAGCCCCAGATCCCGCCCTGGGAGCGCAAGCACAGGAGGCAGCCGGATGGCGGATGGACCAAGGGGCGGCCGGTCGGGATATGACCGGCCGCGCCCAGAACGGAGCCCGCGGCGCGACCGGCCGCCGGCCGACGTCGACCCCCATCAGCAGGCTCCCGCAGTCGAGCAGTTCCTGGTCGGCTTGGTAGGGGCGTTTGGTCTGGAGGGTTCGGTCAGGATCGGTGTCGAGGACGACGTCGTGATCGCCGAGATCGACGGGGAGCAGACAGAGGCGATGGTCGGTCCACGGGGTTCGGTGATGGAAGCCATCCACGAGATCACCAAAACCGTCCTCCATCGGCAGTTTGTCGATACCGCGCGAGTGAGGATCGATATCGCCGGATATGCGGAACGACGCCGGCAAGCTCTGAGCATCTACGCCAAACAGCTGATCGAGCAGGTCCGGCGCGAGGGCGGAGAGATCATGCTCGAGCCGATGAGCGCGGCCGACCGAAAGGTGATCCACGATTCCGTCGGCGAGATAGATGGCGTGGTTTCATATTCGGAGGGCGAGCCTCCACGGCGTTATGTGGTGATTGCCAGCGGGGAAGGGAAGGCTGAGGGCGTCCCAACTGAGGAAGCCGAGCTCACCGACTAAAGGCTCAAGTTTCACGTGAATCGGAAATTGGTGGACCTGGCGTCAGGACTTAACCTGGCGTTGACCCCCTGGATGCTGGATCAGTTCGATGCTTTAGGCCGGTGGCTGGAGGGGGAAGGGGTGGCGAGCGGCGGCCTCGGTCCCCGGGAGGCCGTTCGAGTCGCGGACCGGCACCTGCTCGATTCGTTGAGCTTCGCGGCAGGTTGGGACTCGCCGCCTGAGATCGTCGCCGACTTCGGGAGTGGAGTCGGGCTACCAGGATTGGTTTTGGCCGTCGTCTGGCCGGCTACTCGGGTGACCCTGCTCGACCGCTCCTCCAAGCGGTGTGATCTCGCTCGGCGAGCCGCCCGGGTCGCGGAAATTGAAGGCGTGGAGGTGGTTCAGGCCGATATCTTTGCGGATCTCGGACCCAGGTCGGCCATCGTCAGCCGCGCCGCGGCTCCGGCGGGCATCCTCCGGCCGCTCCTTGAGGCGCGGCTCTTGCCGGGAGGTCGAGCGGTTGTTTCCGGCGACGGCAAGCCGGTCGAGGGCTTCTCCAGGCTGCGAGTCCTTGATCGACCCTCTCGACTACTTATGATGCAGAAGTCGTGAGTGTCGTTGCGCTGGCCAACCAGAAGGGCGGAGTAGGCAAATCGACAACGGCCATCAACCTCGCCGCCGCTCTCGCCTTCCAGGGCCAGCGTTCGCTGATTGTTGACCTCGACCCGCAAGGAAATGCCACTTCCGGTCTCGGTATTGATCGCTCCTCGATCCGAACTTCGATATACGACGTGCTTTTAAAGGATGCAGCGATCGAGGACGCCATCGAACCTACGTCGGTCAAGAATCTCTTTGTGGTGCCGGCCACGATCGATCTGGCGGGAGCAGAGATCGAGCTGGTCCCGATGCTTTCTCGCGAGCAACGGCTCAAACAGGCTCTCGACCTGATAAAGGACGACTATCAGGTGGTCTTTGTCGATTGCCCACCTTCCCTCGGGCTTCTGACCGTCAATGCCTTGACCGCTGCCTCCGAGGTCCTGATACCGATCCAATGCGAGTACTACGCCCTCGAAGGGCTGACTCAGTTGCTCATCAATGTGGAGATGGTGAGACGCCAGCTCAACCCTCGGCTCGAGGTCGAGGGGGTCGTTCTCACCATGTATGACTTTCGGACCAACCTCTCCCGAGACGTCGCCACCCAGGTTCGCAACCATTTTGGTGACAGGACCTACCGGACGGTCATCCCTCGGTCGGTGCGAATCTCAGAAGCCCCTTCCTACGGCGAACCGGTCGAAGCGCTTGACCCCATGACGCGCGGATCGATCGCCTATCGGGAGTTGGGACGCGAGTTTCGGAGGAGACATGGGCTCGAATAGGAGGAACCGCAAATGACGGTCAAACGTGGGTTGGGCCGAGGGCTCGAATCGCTGATCCCAGTCGGTTTGAGCGATGCGGGATTCGCTCACATCGGGCTGGGCCAGATCCGCCCCAATCCCCATCAGCCCCGGTCTTCCTTCGACGAGGAGGCCCTTGAAGGATTGGCGGAGTCGATTAGGAGTGTGGGGGTCTTGCAGCCGGTTGTTGTCCGACCTGACCCCGACGGTGGCTACCTGCTGGTGGCGGGCGAGCGGCGCTGGCGGGCGGCCCGGAGAGCCGGCTTGACACAGATCCCGGCCGTGATCAGGTCCGGCGAGGATGCTGCCTGGCTCACCGAGGCTCTGGTTGAGAATCTTCAGCGGTCCGATCTCACCCCGCTGGAGGAGGCGGCGGCGTTTCGACAATTGCTGGAAGATTTTGGGTTGACGCACGACGAGGTGGCGCAACGGGTGGGAAAGAGCCGGGCAACGGTCACCAACTCGATGCGCCTCCTCAGTCTTCCGGCGGCGATCCAGGCTCGGCTGGAAAGCGGCGAGTTGTCGGCGGGCCATGCCCGTGCACTGGCCGGGATCGACGACCGTGCTTTCGCCGAGCATGTCGCCCGGCGGGCGGTGGCGGAAGGCTGGAGCGTCCGCCAGGTGGAAGAAGCAGTCAGGCTGCGCAAGGGCGAAAGCACCAGCCGCCCCCGAGCTCGAGAGGTTCGCCCCGCCGAGATCATCGAGCTCGAGATGCGGTTGGCTGATCGATTGGACAGCCGGGTAAAGGTGGATTTCAAGAGCGGACGGGGAGCCGTGCACATCGACTACCGCTCCCTCGAGGATTTGGAAAGGCTCTATCGACGCTTGATGACCTAGCCAGTTTCGAGCCGACCTAGCTCGAAGTAACTTCGCGCTGGAAATGCGCCAATACCGGATGGCCGACACTGGAGATGCGGTCCGCGACATTCAGGGTCGCCTCGTCGCTCTCGGATATGAGATCAACGTCACGGGAGATTTCGGGGACGACACCGAGGCGGGGGTGCGGGCCTTCCAGGTGGACAGAGGCCTGAACGCCGATGGGGTGGTCGGCCCCGAAACCTGGCGGGTGCTGTATGAGGCGGGTTATCGGCTGGGCGACCGCTTGTTGTTGCTGCGCCGGCCGTTCATGCGGGGTGAGGACGTGGCGGCGCTGCAGAGCCGGCTTAGCCATTTTGGGTTCGACCCGGGAAAGATCGACGGCATCTTTGGCCCGGGGACCGAGCGAGCAATCCTGGAGTTTCAACGGAATCGCAACCTCCTCGAGGACGGGACCGCCGGTCCCGAAGTGTTGACGGAGCTTCGTCACCTGGTGCGAGGGACAATCGGCGAGGGTCGCGAGTCAGTGCGCGAGAAGGAATGGCTGCGATCGCTGCCGGCGAGCGTGGTCGGAGCCCGAGTGTTTTTCGATGCCGCCTGCCGAACTCCTGAGGAGGCGCGGATCGCCTGGCAAGCGGCGAGCTCGGCGGCGATGGAGCTACAGGCGAGAGGGGGTCAGCCCATGCTGGGTCGATCAGCGGACACGAGCCTGCCGGAACGCGTGCGCGCCGGTCGGGCTAATCGCCTGGGTGCGGATCTGGTGGTTTCGTTTCAGAAACGGACCGACGGCGGCGCCGGGGCTGTGTTCTTCTTCCAAAGCGATCTCAGCAGCTCTCGCGCCGGCGAGTTGTTAGCGGAGCGAATCGCGTTGGCTTTGGGCAGCCAGGTCGAGTCGCGGGCCACCGCCATTCTGCGCGAAACGCGAGCGCCAGCCGTCATCGTCGCGCAAAGCAACTTGACCGCCGAAGTTGGTCGTCTGGTGGTCGAAGGGATCAGCCAATTCTTCGCCACCGCCTCAGATAACAGACAAAAGTCATAAGACAAAAGACCAATCCCTTGTCTCGGGGTCTTTGGTCTTCGGGTCTCTTGTCTTCACTAGGCGAGGTATTCGGAGAGCTCGGAGACCAACATGTGCTTGGGGCGAGCGCCGATGATTCGCTTCTTCTCGACCCCATCCTGGAACAGGATGAGCGTCGGGATGCTCATGATGTCGTAGGAGCCCATGGTCTGGGGGTTCTCGTCTACGTTGAGCTTGCCGACAGTGATCTTTTCGGCGTACTCGCCGGCCATCTCGTCGAGAATCGGAGCGACCAAGCGACAGGGGCCGCACCATTCTGCCCAGAAGTCGACCAGCACCGGCTTGGTGTTGGCGATCTCTTCGTGAAAGTTGGAGTCGGTGAGGGTGACAGTGTTATTGCTCAATCGGTATTCCTTTCCTCTGAGGCAACAAGACAGTTGAGGAGGTCATTCCCCATGACTGGCCAGATAGTGCTGGGCGTCGAGCGCGGCCATGCAGCCGGTCCCGGCGGCCGAGACGGCTTGGCGGTAGCGAGCGTCGGCCACATCACCGGCGGCGAATACTCCCGGGATCGAGGTGACGGTCGTGGCGATCGAGGGAAGCTGCAGGTAGCCCTTTTCGTCGAGGGGCAGCTGATCGACGAAAAGCGATGTGTTCGGTTGATGACCGATGGCTACAAAGACGCCGGCCGTGACGAGAGTCCGGGTCTCCTCGGTGACCGTGTCGGCGATATCGACTGACTCCACCGTACGTTCGCCGTTGATTGCCACGAGCGCCGAGTTCCATATGACGTCGACTTTCGGATGCTCCTTCACGCGCTTTGCCATGATTGCCGAAGCGCGGAATTCGTCTCGGCGGTGAACGACGGTGATCTTCGTGGCGAAGCGTGTGAGGAAAAGAGCCTCTTCCATGGCGGAGTCGCCACCGCCAACGACGATGAGCTCCTTGTCCCGGAAAAAAAAGCCGTCGCAGGTGGCGCACGCCGAGACGCCGTGGCCGGTGAGACGCTCCTCGCCCGGAATTCCAAGCCACTTGGCCGAGGCACCGGTGGCGATGATCACGGATCGAGCCTCGTAGCGATCGGCGCCGGCCCAAACGACATGGTTGGCCAAGCCATCGGTGGAGAGCTCGACCGCGGTGACATCGGTTGCCAAGAGGCGCGTGCCGAATCGTTCCGCCTGCTTGCGAAAACGGTCCATGAGCTCGGGGCCCATGATCCCGTCGGGAAAGCCCGGGTAGTTCTCGACGTCGGTGGTGATCATCAACTGCCCGCCGGCGGCAACGCCTTCGAAGACCAACGGGGCGAGGTCGGCCCGAGCGGCATAAAGGGCAGCGGTGAGGCCGGCGGGGCCGCTGCCGATGATGATCACCTGCTCGATCGGGGACTCGGGAACCGGGTCGGTCATGAGGTCTTGTGCTGCTTGTTCCAGAGGAAGACCCCTCCGATCAAAGCGATCGCGCCAAGGACGCCAAAAGCGCCGTCGTTACCAAGCGGGATCGCTAGCGCGCCGAAGATGGTTAGTGCGAGGAACACCGCCGCCATCAACCCCAGCGCGACCGCAACCATTCCCAACGTCGACATTCGAATCCAGCGATTGACTCGGTCGACGGTGAGCGATCTGATCCGAGTGGCGACCATCTCCAATAGGTCGGCAAACCGCGTTGCGAAGTCTTCCATCAAACCAGGTTAGGACCTGCTCTAGTCCAAGCGGGACAGGCGCTCAACCTCCGGAGCGGAAGGTGGTTTCAGGTCTGAGATCGAGTCGGCCAGCGCCTGGAGGCGCCCGAGGTTGGCGGTGGCGAGGTGGTAGGCGTCTTCGAAGTACCTCTTGCTTTGCGCCGAAATGATCCCGACGCTGATGAGTTGCACCGCGAAGATCGCCGCAAAACCGCCCAATACGAATGAGTGCGGGCTGTGAACGAAAGCCTGCCCGAACGCGTCCGAGATGATCTGGTCGAGGTTTCCCGTTTGGCGGGGAATCAGTCGGATTACGTGATAACCGGCCCAGCCCAGGGCGTACAAAGCAAGGAACATCAAGATGACGCCCGGGACCACGAACAGGAGAAACGGCCGGAAGATGAAACCGGAGAAGGCAAAGTCGATGGTCGTGCGGATGATGCTCATGTTTCCACGGCGGCGGTTCGTATCGACCTCGTCTCTGGTCCAATGAAGGTCGGCGGGGATCTCGACTATGAACGAACGCATCATCTCGGCCTTGTAAAGGATCTCGGCATTGATCTGGTTGTCGGTCGATTTCAAGGAGAGCGACTGGATGAGGCTGGCCCGGTAGGCACGCACCAGGCTCGTGACTGTCGAGACGTGGCTATTCGACATCCGACGGAGCAGGCGGTTGGCGGTTTGACTGAGCACCCGGCGAAGTCGCGGAACTCCGACAACAGTCCCACCAGTCATGTAGGGCGACGCGATGACGACGTCTGCACCCGAGCCGTGGATCGTCTCGGCGAGCCGGCAAATGTGACTGGGGTCATACGACAAGTCAGCGTCGTAGGCGATGATGTACTGGCCGCGACACGCGCCGAATCCAGTCTTCAATGCCTGGCCGAGGCCGAAATTGCGAGGATGGAACAGCACAACCACGGCATCGTGGCTTTCGGCAAACTCGCGGATCACGTCACCGGTCTGATCGGAGCTGCCGTCGTCGACGACTACGAGCTCATATTGGAACTGGTCCGAGAGGGATTCGGCCGCCGCCATGATCGCGGTCAGGCTGGCCCGGAGATGGCCCTCCTCATTGAAGGCGGGGACAACGATCGAGATGAGCGGCCGGTCGGGAACGGTTCCACCATCCTCGGCGACCCTGACCTCCGAAGAAGCCGACTCCGCCGGCGGCTCGGCGGCTGCACCGGCGCCGACGGTCAAAGGTTCCACTGCACTGCCGGCCAGTTTAGAAGCCGCACTATTGGCCCCCTAGAGGCGAAGCGGGGGGAAACTTGCGCGTCGGCAGCTTTCTCGACGCGATCTTCTCGACATGGCGTCCGACCGCCAGCACCGTGAAGCTGGCGCCGAGCCGGTCGAGATACTCGGAAACCAGCCGGCGCTTGAAAGCCCCGTCGAGCTTCATACCGGGAAAGAAGCCAAGCCCGGAGACGTCGTCGGCGCCGAGGAAGTCGAGGGGGTGCAGCAGGAGCGA
>JBPCQV010000156.1:0-5091 GCA_050997725.1 Acidimicrobiia bacterium | reverse complement strand
CCAACATCTTCTCCCGCACCTGGGGGAGCTCGGTGCGGGCGGCGGTCATCAGCCGGGACGAAGCCTGCGGAGACAAATCGAGGGTGGCCGAAACCCAATCGGCCATGGTCCGCGCCCCCTCGGCATGGAAGACCTGATGCTGATCCAGTTGGGCTAACAGTGCGGCTTGCCGTCCCCGCAGCCGGCGGATATGAGCCTCGAGCCGGCGGAACTCCGACTCGGCGAAATCGACTGCATCCAGATAGACGAAACCATCCGACTCCACCAAAACCGATCCACTCACCATGCAAACCACTATGACGGGAGGGGGTGACAGAAACGGTTACGGGACCGAGATTCGGAGAAAACTCTTGAAAAATCCTGTAAGTGCGCTAACGCTCGACGGTGCTCAAACCCGGCGAGCAACCACGGTTCTCCACACGAATCCTGATCGATCTGATGTGATCTCAAAGCCGTGCGACTGCAAGAGTCCAAGCATCAGATCCGTGGGATGAACGTAGGCCCGAAACGGTTCCCGACGGAACCGCATTGCTTGATTCCCCAAACCGACCATGGCTTTGACCCACGAGCGGTCGATCGGAAATGTCAATCCAATCATTCGGTTGGATTTGGGAATCGCTGCTTTCAACATCGAACGCCAATCCGGATAGCAACAAACGACACGATGCAAGATCACGGCGTCAGCCGGGGCGAGATTGCGAGCCTCCGTGACGAAGTCACCGACGATCCGGTCGACTCGGCCCTCAAGCCCCAGTTCCCTAGTCAGCTTTCCCGCCTCGCTTTCCCAGTTTCTCGACAATTCCACATTCAGGGCTGTTTTCGCGGAGTCGTCCCTGAGCAGCTGCAGATGAATCTGGCCGACACCACCACCAACCTCAAGGATTGAGCCCTTGGGCGGGCTCGATTTGGAAATCGCCGTCGCTAGGTCGAGCGCACTGCCAGTTAGGCCGCGCCGACGAAATTTCTTTGCTGTGGCCTCAGCGCCCATTTTGAACATCGAGTTATAGGCATCGCAATTGCAGCAACTCGAAATCGATTCACTCCTTGTCGGAACAAGCGTAGGCCCGACTCGAGCAGGAACAGAGGTTCTCATTCCGCTTCAACAAACGGGAAACCCCACAAATGCGGGACACTCTCAGGAGGCTTTGCCAGAGCGACGTTCTTGACGGCTTGGTATCTCTGCTCACTGGATCAGGGACGCAATGGTCGTTGACGGTTCCAAGTTGGACGGGACTGTCGAAATGGACGAAACCTGGATCGGTGGATACGTCCGCGGCCATGGCTCTGGCGCCAAGGGAAACAAGAGGATGATCCTCGGCGCTATACAGCGTGGTGGCGATGTCAAGTTGCGTGCCATCGTCAGCCCCGACGGGGCCGCCATCGGCAACTTCGTTCGGGACCGCTTTGCCCGGGACACCGAGAAAATTTACACCGACAGCTCCCGGGGCTATCAGACCGTCAAGGAGCTCCGGGACCACAACCACTCACCAGATCGTCAAGCACTACGACTTTGAGTGGGTCCGGGGAGACGTTCATACCAACTCGGTCGAATCGGCCTAGTCCCTGCTCAAGCAAGCCGTTGTGGTTCCTATCACCAAGTCTCCAAGAAGCACCTACCCGCGTACCTGGATGAGTTCTCGTTCCGGTTCAACAACCGCGAGAACCCGCACAAATTCCGGGACACGCTCATGAGCTGTGCCAGTCGGAAGTACTTGGTTATCAGGAACTGGTTGCGAGCTAGTGCCCAAATCATGCTCGTAACTCTGCCAAAACTTCGCTGAGACGAGCCAATCGAATCCGAATCCAGGTTTCAAATTTCGCGTACGGGTCGCCTAGAGAACTCACACCAAATCGAGTTGACGCCAAGGAGCAGGCTCTCCGCTTAACGAAATCTGGCGATATATGAACCGGATGGATCCAACCGACCTAGTTCACTTTCAGCTCGCTTCGCCCAATCGTCAATTTCGCCTTCGGGTACCGGTGGTGCTTGCTTCGTCAAAATTGACAAGAAGGAATGACCTTCGTTCATCAAGTCGGCAAGCACTCGCATCAAACGTTCATCTCTAGAACGCCCGATAATCAGAGCGACCACGACCGTCAGCGATATGAGTATTCGCGCAGTGAGAAGCCCGATGCCGATGTTGAACCAAAAATTCTTACCTAGCGGCTGGCCAATGCTTCCCCCCGCAAAGTCCGGACCGGACTGATATGCACCAACGGCAACGAGAACAGCGCCAGCGGCCGTCAGGTGCCACCCAAGGTGGCTGAAGTTCCGGGATGTCGTCTAAAAACGAAGCCTGCGGATGCCACGAATCGTTTGAGACCCACCCCAGGAGGCTAGAAGTCACTCCGGCTCCAACTGAGTCAGGGTGATGATCCCCAAACGCTTGTATCGAACAACTGTTCGGTCTAGGGTCCGGGGATGGCAATTGGCCTTCCTGCCCGACAGCTCACTATCGAGGACCGCGGAACCCCGCTTTACGAAGTCACCTTCTGCGTGCTCGACCTCGAGACGACGGGCGGATCACCAAGGGCCTGCGCGATTACCGAGATCGGGGCGGTGAAGTACCGCGGCGGCGAACCGATCGGGACCTTTGCCACCCTGGTCAACCCCGAGACGGGCATCCCGCCGTTCATCACCATCCTCACCGGCATCACCGAGCAAATGGTGGTGGTGGCGCCAACCATTGCTGTGGCGTTGCCATCGTTCATCGAGTTCTGCCGGGGAACGATCATCGTCGGGCACAACATCCGCTTTGATCTTTCGTTCCTCGATGCTGCCAGCCGCCGGCTCGGGCAACCGCTGATCGGCTCCGAGCCGGAAGCCCGCCGCCAGGTCGACACGATCGGGCTCGCCCGGCGGCTGATCCGAGCCGAGGTACGCGACCTCACTTTGGCCAGCCTTGCACGGCACTTCCGCTCCCCCACCGAACCGATCCATCGAGCGCTGGCAGACGCCAAAGCCACCGCGCATGTGTTCCACTCGCTCCTCGAGCGCGCAGGAACAATTGGCGTCACCGGTCTCGACGATCTCCTGGTCCTTCCCACTGCGCGCGGCGCCGCCCACTACAGCAAGATCAAGCTGACCGACTCCCTCCCCCGCCGGCCCGGGATCTATCTCTTCCGCGATCGCAACGATCAAGTCATCTATGTCGGGAAGGCAGAGAACCTCCGCACCCGGGTCCGGGCCTACTTCTATGGCGACGAGCGCCGGCGCATCGCCGACCTCTTGCGCCAGCTCCATCGCATCGAGCACCGGGTGTGCGCTCACGGGCTCGAAGCGGAAGTCGCCGAGCTCCGCCTCATCCACGCGTACCTTCCCCGTTTCAACCAGCGCTCCCGGCCGCCGAAGCGGACCTATTTCGTCCGCCTCACCGACGAAACGTTTCCCCGACTGAGCGTCGCTCACAAAGTGGTCGGAAAAAGCCGGCTCTGGTTGGGGCCGTTTCGTTCCAAGCGCCACGCCGATCTGGTCGTTGAGGCCCTGTGGGCGGCGACACCGATCCGACGGTGCAGCGGACGATCGGGCAAGCGGAGCGGTGACTGTGCCGCTGCCCAGATGGGGGTGGCTCTCTGTCCCTGCGCAGGCGCGATCGACGCCGACGCATACATCGCGCTGATCGACGACCTCGTTGCCGCCAGCCTCCACGCGCCCGCCGTTCTTCTCGACCCCATCGCCGAGAAGATGCGGCGGCTGGCCGGAGAGCGGCGCTTCGAGGAGGCCGCCCAGATGCGTGATCGCCATCGAGCCCTCGCCAGGGCGCTCGAGCGAGGACGCGCCTGGGCGGCTCTCACCAACGGTGGGCAGGTTCAGCTCGAGAGCGAGGACGGCGAGATTGTCCTGATCGACAGCGGACGCCTGGCCGAAGCCTGGAACCGGAACATGGCTGCGCCTACGCTGACCCTAGGAGTGGACATTCAATCCGCTGAACCACCACCAATCCCACTGTCCTTGGCCGCCGCCGAAGAGGCGCATTTGATCTGGCAATGGATGACCAGTGGGCGGGTCTGGCTCGTTGCCAGCACCGGGCCGATCGGGCTGCCGGTCGTGCCGATCCCCCATCTCACGGCGGCCTGACTTCTACCATCGCCGGTCGAATGCGAGCGGTCTCTTGAGGTTCATCATCAGGGAAGGCACCGATCCGATCGCCCGTTCCGAGGCCACCCTGCTCAAGGCCTTGGGTCTTCCCTTCGGCGGCGTCCTCAAAGTGGGGCGGACCCATGTGCTCGTCCAGAGCGGTGAGACCACCGACAGCACAGCTCTCCATCTCGGTCCGTTGGCCCGGTCCAATGCGGGGGCGACACCCGGACAAACGCTCGACGCCGTACGGGCAGTGTTGGGACAGGCACATCTCGTCCGCGTTGCGACCGACAAGCTTCCCGCCGACCCCGGGACCCTCATCCGCGCCTGGCAGGGCCGGCCAGTCTCGAATGGCGACCGCCTCGAGCTCGCCGCCGGCTATGCCGGGGGGTCGCCGGCGGAGGTCGCGGTGGCCGCCGTCGAACCTGGCGGGGCGGGCCTGATCGGAGCCGCCACGCGCTTTCTCACCGCCCAAGAGCCGGCCCCGGTCGCACCAGCTCCCGATCCCCGACGATCGCGACCACAACCGAAACCACCAACAGCCCAACCAGCGCCAACGGTTCCAGTGGAGGCGCCTCCCGGGCCGACCCGCAGCGAAGCCCTCCTCGCCGGGCTCGACGATCAGAAGGAGCTCCTCAGCGGCTGGTTGTCGCTGCTCACTTCGAGCTCGGACCTGCCCGCCGTCTGGGGACTTCCCAGGGTGGCCGGGGTCCTGCTCGAAGGTCCACAGGGGTGCGGTAAGTCGGAACTGGTGGCAGCGGCCGCGGCGGAGGCGGGCGCCCGCGTCCACGAGGTTTCCCTCGACCAAGTCTTCAAACCGGAAAAGCTGCTCGACGTGCTCGAAGCGGCGGTCAACGGGCAATCTCCGCCGGTGGTGATCTTCGTCGATCGTCTCGAAGCGGTGTCCGGCGACGAGGGCATGGCCCCGTTCCGGACCCAGATGGGTGCCGTACTGCGTTGGTTTCTCGATGCGATTGCCGGCAAGACCGGAATGGCATGCGTCATCGGTT
>JBPCQV010000153.1:0-12336 GCA_050997725.1 Acidimicrobiia bacterium | reverse complement strand
GGATCTCATCGCCGTGCTCGGCGGTCACTCCTCCTCCCACCACAATTAGCGCCGGGTCGAGGATCGTGATCAGGTTGAACAGACCTCGCCCAAGCCAGACCCCGCCTTCCCGAAGCTGGCCAGGGCTGGTCCCGACTTCGGCGAGTCGCCAGGACGAAATCTGAGTCTCCCAACAGCCAAGCCGCCCGCAGCGGCAGACCCGGCCGTCGGGCTCAATGGTCATATGACCGACCTCGCCGGCGAAACTACGGCCGCGGTAGACGTCGCCGCCGGTCCAAAGCCCGGCGCCAATCCCGGTTCCCAGCATCACGACCAGCACCGGATCTTGGCCGACGCCGGCGGCTTCGGCACGGGTCGCACAGTTGGCATCATTGTCGACAATCACCCGACGGCCGAGCCGGGCCGAGAGATCGGCGCCGATCGACACGTCGACCCCGTCGAGATGGGGTGCCCAGCGCAAAATTCCACGGTGGTGATCGACCAGACCGGCGATGCCGACGCCGATCGGCTCTTCCGGTTCGGCCAGCGAGACCAACTCGTGGGCAAGGAGCTCGGGCCACTCTCGCTCGACTGCAACTTGGCCTCTCCAGGCAACCTCGTTGTCGGCCAAGCGGACAAACTTGATTCGGCTGCCGCCGACATCAGCCCCGATCGCCATCGCTCCTACTCGACGTTGATCCGTTGCCGGAGTTCGTCGGGTGAGTCTTCCTGGCCCACCCGGGCCAGCTCATCGAGCACTGCGGACAACGCCTTCAAACCCTCGATCCCAGCCATGGCCAAGTGATAGGCAGCGCGCTTACCTGCCCGTCGCAACGCTTCCGCGGTCTCTGACTCCAGGATCACTTCTTGGCGCGTTTCCTAGCCGGGGCGGTGCCGAAACTAACCCGCAACACGCCCTTTTCGAGCTTCGCCTTGGTCACCTGCCGACGGCGCAGGGTGTCGGGAAGGATGAACGAACGCCGGTAGGGGCCTACTTGCAGGAACAGCTCCGAGCCGTGCCGGAACACATCGACGTCATCTCGCTCCACAAAAGGCACCGTCATCTCCATCACAATTTCTCCGGCTTTCTCGGTCACCTTGAATGGGCTCTTCGCCGTAAAACCGGTGACGGGGTCTTTCGATCCGTAGAGCTCATCGGCCATCATCCGGAGCTTTTCGACTCCGATCATCTCGTCGTCGAAAAGCCGGAGCCGGAGCCGAGGTACGTCGGCGAACCCGGAGTCGATGGTGTCGAGATGACCTTTTTGAATGGACCGCCAGCGGTCAAAGTAGGGATCGGAGACGGCGTCCGGCAACACTCGGTTGATCACCACCGAATCGACTCCGTAGCCAAACAATGCCAAGTAGGTGAAGGTGCGTCGCGCCTCGTCGATCACCATCTTCTCGGGGTTGACGACGAGCCGGGCCGAGGTCGTTTGTGGATCGGCCAGCAGGGCTTTGACCTTCTCCACGCCTTCGAACACCGACTGCGCGGCCTGGTAGACGTTGTCATCGGCAATCGGCAGGTCGGTGAGCCGGGTCAGAAGCGGCCGCGCGGCCTTCATCAGACGGCGTTCGGCGGGCATCACCCGTTCGAAGTACCAACTGAGCACCTCGGGCAGGGAGAGCAGCCGGAGCGTTTCGGCCGTAGGAGCGCAGTCAACGACGATCACGTCGTAATCGCCGCTGCGCGCCTGCCGATCGACCTCGAGCAGGGCAAACAGCTCGTCCATGCCGGGGAACACCAAGAACTCCTCGGCTTCGATCCCGGTCACGCCCCCCCAGTCGAAAACCTGCATGATCTGGTCGCGGATCGAGCCCCAGTGCCGATCAAGCTGGGACTGGGTGTCGATCTGCTGACCCGACAAAAGCGGAAAGATCTCGCTCTCGACATCTCCGAGGGGCACTCCGACCGCGTCGGCAAGGGAATGAGCCGGGTCGGTCGAGGAGACCAACACGCGATGCCCGCGATCAGCCGCGGCAACCGCGGTCGCCGCGGCGACGGTGGTCTTACCGACGCCGCCCTTGCCCGTAACGAGGATGACACGCACTGACCGCCAGCATATGCCTCGGACTCCGGCCAGCAGGCCCGCAATTGAACGGGCCACATCGTCCAAGCTGGCCCCGACCTCGACTTTTCCTCCGCTCGGTCGGCTCAGCAGTCGGGCAATCGGCACTGAGTTGTCCGTGGGCACGTGGTGCGGACGCTGCCTCGACCGGCCCGGCTCAGCGGACGGTTGGTGCTACGCGGGTTTACCGGCGCCGCCCGGCCCCTAGCTGCCGCCTTGACCCGCAATTGGACACCGCTCACGATGGCGGCCGCCGTCGCCAGGCCCCGGCTTGGTTCGCGCTTGCTCACGCTCATCGCGATTGGGAAGGTGGTCGAATGGGCCGAGCGTCGACCGGACGTTGATCCTCTGCGGTTCACCGCCCTGGCCGTTGTTGATGATCTGCTCTTCTGTGGCGGGGTGTGGGAAGGCTGCCTCCGCGCGAGGGTCCTGGGGCCACTTCTCCCTCGCACCGGGCGCCCCCGGGTTGGGATCGACTAGGCGGTCCGGACTGAGCCAGCCTCTTCCAGGCCGAGCTCGGCAATCGATACCTCGCGCATCTTGTACTTCTGCACTTTGCCGGTCACCGTCATCGGGAACTCGTCGGCGACCTTCAGATAGCGCGGGATCTTGTAATGAGCGATGCGGTCCTGGCAGAACTCACGCAGGTCCTCGACGGTCAGGCTTTGCCCTTCGCGCAGCCGGACCCAGGCACACAGCTCCTCCCCATACTTGGCATCCGGCACGCCAACGACCTGCACGTCGACGATCGCGGGATGCGCGTAGAGAAACTCTTCCACCTCGCGGGGATAGATGTTCTCCCCACCCCGGATGACCATGTCCTTGATGCGGCCAACGATGTTGACGTAACCCTCGTCGTCCATCGTCGCCAGATCACCGGTGTGCATCCACCCGGCCACATCGATTGCCTCGCTGGTTGCTTCAGAGTTGTTCCAATACCCCCGCATCACCGAATAGCCACGAGTGCACAGCTCACCCGCGTCACCCCGTGTGACGATTCTTCCTGTCTCCGGATCAATGATCTTCGATTCGACGTGAGGCATGATCCGGCCGACGGTCGAAACCCGCCGTTCGACCGGGTCGTCGGTGCGGCTCTGGAACGAGACTGGCGAGGTCTCGGTCATCCCGTAGGCAATCGTGACCTCGTCCATGTTCATGTCCGAAATCACTCGTTTCATGACTTCGACCGGACAGGGCGAGCCGGCCATGATCCCGGTTCGCAGGCTGTCGAGCTGAGCGTTGGCAAACGCGGGGTCGTCGAGCATGGCGATGAACATGGTTGGGACGCCATAGACCGCTTCGCATCTCTCTTCTCCGATCGCGGCGAGCGTGGCTGCCGGGTCGAAGCCCTCGGCCGGATAAACGACGGTGCCGCCCCGACTCAACATCCCGAGATTGCCCATGACCATGCCAAAGCAGTGGTACAGCGGCACCGGCACACATAAGACCGACTCTGCGTTCAATCCCTGCATGCCGGTTACGAAGTAGCCGTTGTTGAGGATGTTGTGATGGGTGAGGGTGGCGCCCTTGGGATTGCCGGTGGTGCCGGAGGTGTATTGAATGTTGATCGGGTCGTCGAATTCGAGGGACGACTGCACCCGGCGAAGATCGTCGTCAGTTGTTCCGTCTTGACGGTCGAGGAAATCGTCCCACGGGAGATCGCCGCCTTCGCCGAGCG
Organism: Acidimicrobiia bacterium; assembly: GCA_050997725.1. GTDB lineage: Bacteria > Actinomycetota > Acidimicrobiia > Spongiisociales > ZC4RG35 > JACCTH01. The sequence goes on along the minus strand of JBPCQV010000153.1, from coordinate 8,610 downwards.
AGACAACTGTGGCGAGCGAATCGAGCCCGGTGCGGACCTCGTCGATGGTTTCCAGATAGGAGGTCCGCTTGAACGCCTCCGCCGTCACCAACACCGAAACACCGGATTGAGCGAGCGCATAGGCGAGCTCGTGACTTCGATAAGAGGGGTTAACGTTGACCAGGATCGCTCCAACCTTGGCGGTCGCGTACTGCACCACTGCCCATTCCGCCCGGTTGGGCGACCAAATTCCGACGCGATCGCCCAGGCCTACTCCGAGGGTGAGGAACGCTCGCGCGCAACGATTGACCTCTGAGACAAAATCGTTGTAGGTCCAGCGGATTCCCTGATGGCGAGAAACAAGACAGGTGTTGTCGCCGTTCTCCGCGGCGACGGCGTCGAGGTTGTCACCGATCGTTTGACCAAGAAGGGGGTCGACGGCGGTGCCGGATACGTAGCTCAGCATTTGGCGCGTCGCCTAACTCCTAGGTCTGCCGGGCGAGTTGTTCCACTCTCTTGCGCAGCCCCCGCAAGGCGGTGCCAACCAATTGCTTCTCAGCCTGCCGGCGCAAGAAACCTGGGATGGTGAACGACGGCTCAACCCGGAGGCCGTAAACGACCTCGGTGCGGCCCTCGCCGACATCGTTGAAGACGTAGGAGCCATCGAGCTCATTGAGATCGGGGCCGGGCTCGGCGACCCAGGTCATCGAGTTGGGCTCGTCATAGGAATATTTGAGGACATAGGTGATCTCTTTGACCATCCCGTCGACGACGAATCGGGCCCGCGCCGCTCGGCCCTTCTTGTCCTTCTCGAGGACCTCGACTTCTTTCACCCCCGTCGCCCACTGCCCGTAGGACTCGAGATCGGCGGCGACGGCAAACACCTGGGCGGGGGTCGCCGAGACTTCGATCGATTCGATGGTGCCTTCCATGTCCGCGCTTGAGGTTAGTTAGAGCCGGAGATTCGCACGCCTGGAGAAGACAAAAGACCCGAAGACAGAAGACAAGAGATTCGATCTTCGGATCTTCGGGTCTTCGGGTCTTCGGGTCTTCGGGTCTTCGGGTCTTCGGGTCTTCGCCTATCGCCCGTTTTCCGAGAAGTGCATCCAGTCTTTCAGTGTCTGCCAGTTCCCGCCCCACTCCCAGCCCATGCCGGCGAAGGCTTCGATGATCGCTATTGCGGCGGAGTCGTTCGGGTCGAGCATCCCCGGCCGGAGCGCCGCTCTATCGGTGTAGGCCGAGGCCAGCTCGGGGACCACGACCTCGTTGCGCCAATAGGGGTTGTGGAAGGGGTTGAGGTCGATCGCCAGTCCGTAGGCGTGCATGGACCAGCCGCTGTCTTGCGCGACCACCGGCCGGCAAACAAAGCTCGTGGTGTCGTTCGAATCACCCGTTGGAGGAGCGTTGAGCTCGGGGAAGGTGATCACCCGCATTTGCTCCAGAGGGAAACGATGCTCATAGGCGGTTCGAAAAACCTCGAGCATTCCTTCGCCATAACGAGCGTTCACGATCAACTCGCCTTCGTGAGCCTGCCCGTCGAAGCCGTAGAAGCTGACCACTAGATAGGAGAGATCCTCGACCGCGGTCGGACATCCCTCGCGCCAGGTCGACCGGGCGAGCACGTCGGTCGGCACCGGGCCCACGGTGCCGACGAACTCGTCCGACTCGAGCGGTCCCAGCAGGTCGATAGTCGGAAAGCGCCGGTTGACCAGCTCCTCAGGGGTTGGTTGGATCTCGCCGAGACCGTCCGGACGCAGCGGGAGAATTCGCGTCCCGAGCCAATCGGGCGCAACGGTGCCCGGTTCGGGCGGGATGGTGGTGGAGGTGGTGGTCGCTGGGGCCAAGGTCGTCGTCGGCGCGGCCGTTGTCGTCGCCGCGGTCGTGCTGGTGGTTGCGAGGACTGACGGTGCGGTCGTTGTGGGTTGTGCCTGTGGGGTGCAGGCGACCAGCAAGGCGAGGACAACTAGTAGACGCCTCATGGTGAGAACTCGACCGGCCGACCGGTGGCGCGGAAGTAGCCGACGTTTCGGCAGATCGTTCGGCCCACCCGCCAGGTCGTGGCTTGCGGCTGGTGGATGTCGCCAAAGAAGTGATACCGCGGTTGGAACTCGCGGAGGTAGTCGAGGATGGGCCCTGAGCTCCGCTCCTGGCGTCCTGTGATCACATCGGTCGACAACGCCGGCACCCGAGGAGGGAGATGCGAGCAGAGGACATCGACCTCACCTACCTTTTCGAGTTTCGCCACCATCTCCTCATCGGACACCTCGCCGGCCCCGGCCAAAGGAGTGGCGGTTCCTCCCCCGACGAAACCCACCGCTACTCCCTCGATCTCGTGAACCTCGGCATCGACAAAACGCATCGTCGCCGGCAGGGCCGCGGCCAGAAGCTGGGGATTATCGACGTTGCCGTAGGTGCAGAATCCGCGCGCGCCGGCGAGCGCTTCTTGGCATGCCTCGTACTGAGCCTTGATCCCCGCCTGAATCTGGGTGGTGATCTCGGTGCGTCGCTCGCCTGTCGCTTCTCCCCAGGTCTGGCGCATCGCGTCGTAGTCACCCAGGGCCCGATTCTTGGCAATCACTGCTCCAAACTCAGTGCCCAAGACATCGGCGATGATGCCTTCCTGGGTTCGATAGTCCAAGAGATTGATGAGGTCGCCCAGGATGAGAAGGGTCTCGTTTCTCGCTACAACTGCTCGCAGCGACTCGAACGCGCCGTGCACATCGGAGACCAACAACATGTCTCAGGGCTCCGCGGGCTGTTTTTCAGATGGCTGCGGACGATCGATCCAGCCGACGTACCAAGCGGCGGCCACCGCTCCGAGCAACGCCAAAAGCAGCGCCACCGGCCAGGTGAGGTCTCGAGGGGAGAACTCGGCCGACAGGCCGGCGATGCCGAATGCGACCAGACCCGCCACCAACCGGCGACCGCTGCGACCGAAACGTCGATCCGGGTCCATCTGCGGGCGCTCGTTCCCGACGTAGGTCGCAAAGATCCAGGCGATCAGGGCGGAGAGCCCGACGATTAGCGCCACTGCGTAAACCTTGACCACTGGCGCCCAGGTTAGGGCGAGGCCCGGTTCAGCCCATGACCGCCCCGCGTCATGCAAATTCGGTAGGTGAGGAACGCCTCAATCGTTCTTTGGCACCACCGCGCCGGAAAACGCTCGCCACGCGCCGAATTACGTTCTAGGCGTTCGTGTGGCGCCAAATTACGGTGCAGATCCGAACAAGCTTTCTTTCCTTAACTGATCGGTTTCAATCCTGGCGAACAGATCAGCCCGTGACCGCCCCGGTCTCGGCTGAGCCGACGAGACGTGCGTATTTGGCCAGTGCCCCGGTTGAATAGCGCGGTGGCTGGGGTTTCCAGTCGGCGCGGCGGTCAGAGAGGGCGTTTTCATCGACCAAGAGGTCGAGGCGGCGATCGCCGATCGAGATACGGATTCGATCGCCCTCCTCAACCAGGGCCAGCGGGCCGCCGACCTCGGACTCGGGGGCGACATGTCCGATGCACAGCCCGGTCGTCCCCCCCGAAAAGCGCCCGTCGGTGATGAGGAGGATGTCGCGACCGAGGCCGGCGCCCTTGATGGCGGCAGTGATCTGCAACATCTCCCGCATTCCCGGCCCGCCCTTGGGCCCCTCAGTTCGAATCACGACTACATCTCCCCGGTGCAAGCGATGCTCGAAGAGGGCGTCGAGCGCGAGTTGCTCCCCGTTGAAAACGCGCGCCGGCCCCTCGAAGACATCGAGCTCGATCCCCGCGGTTTTCACCACTGCTCCTTCCGGGGCAAGGTTGCCGCGCAGGATCGCGATGCCTCCCTCATCCGAGATAGGCGCTGAGGGTGCCCGGATAACGCCTTGATCAGACGGGAACGCGACCTCGGCCAAGTTCTCCGCCATGGTCGCACCGGTGACGGTGAGAGTGTCCCCGTGAAGGAGTCCGGCGTCGAGTAATACCCTCAGCACCACCGGCACTCCACCGATCCGGTCGAGATCGACCATGTGAAAGCGCCCGAAGGGCTTCAGGTCACCAAGGTGGGGAGTTCGTTGCGAGATCCGATCGAAGTCCTCGAGATTCAGCTCGACACCGGCCTCATGGGCGATCGCCATCAGATGCAGCACCGCGTTCGTGCTTCCGCCTAGCGCCATCACCGTGGCGATGGCATTCTCGAATGCCGGACGGGTCATGATTTGGCGGGGCCGGATGTTGCGTTCCATGAGATTCATCACCGCTTCTCCTGACCGGCGGGCGTAATCGTCGAGACGGGAATCATCGGCGGGGACCGCCGCCGAACCTGGCAGCGACATCCCGATCGCCTCCCCCACGGAAGCCATCGTGTTGGCGGTGAACATCCCCGCGCAAGAGCCGATGCCCGGGCAGGCGTGGCGCTCGATCTGGCCAAGTTCGTCGAGGTCGATCTCGCCGGTCGAATAGGCCCCGATCGCCTGGAACACGTCGACGATCGAGATGTCCTGGCCGCGGTGACGTCCGGGGCGCGACGACCCCCCGTACAAGAAAACCGAAGGCAGGTTGGTCCGCGCCGCGGCCATGAGCATGCCCGGCAGCGACTTGTCGCACCCTGCGATCGACACCATGCCGTCGAACCGTTCGCCGTGCATCACCAGCTCCACCGAGTCGGCGATGATTTCGCGGCTGACGAGCGAAGACCGCATGCCTTCGTGCCCCATCGAGATCCCATCCGACACGGCGATGGTGGTGAAGATGAGACCAACCCCTCCGTGGTCGGAGACACCGGTTTTCGCCGCCTGACACAGCCGAGGACCGGAGAGGTTGCACGGGGTGACTTCGTTGCCCGCCGAGACGACGCCGATCTGGACCTTCGCGAAGTCCGCATCGGTGAGGCCAACTGCTCGCAGCATCGCTCGCGCCCCGGCCTTGGTCGGGCCCTCGGTGACGTCCTGGGAGTGGATTTTGGCCGGCATTTCTCCGATGGTACGAGGGAAAATGTCAGCACACCGACACAGGTAAGGTTTTCCGCTTGCAGATCCCCACTCTTCCGCAAATTGAGTTCGCGATTCCCCAGTCGATGGCCCGGACGGTCGAGCTGGCGTACAACCTCTGGTGGTCGTGGAGCGACTCTGCAACCAGTCTGTGGTCGAATCTCGATCCTGTCGCCTGGGACCTAACCCACAACCCGATCGACTTCATTGCCTCCATCGATCACCGCCAGTGGCAGGTGGTTAGCCAGATCGAAGCGGTTCAGGAGCGCTATCAAAAAGCGCTCGCCGACCTCGACCTGTATCTCAAAGAGGAAGACACTTGGTACAAGCGTCAGGGTGAACAGCTAACTGGACCGATTGCCTATTTCTGCACCGAGTTCGGGGTCCATGCCTCGGTCCCCTTCTACTCGGGAGGCTTGGGGATTCTGGCCGGTGACCATCTCAAGTCGGCTTCCGACCTAGGCCTGCCCTTGGTAGGTATCGGCTTGCTTTTCCGCCGCGGTTACTTCCACCAGGAGATCGAGGCCAACGGCGAACAACAGCACATCTATCCGTCTCTCGATGTTCGTCGCCTGCCCGTGCGACCAGTGGCTTCACCGACGGGCGGCCAGCTGAAAGTTGAAGTCGAGTTTCCGGATCGGGACGTGCACGTCGCCGTCTGGAAGATGGACGTCGGCCGAGTGCCGCTGCTGCTCCTCGACACCGACATCCCCGAGAACGACGTCTCTGATCGACCCATCACCCACACTCTCTACGTACGGGGACGTCCGATGCGGCTTTGCCAGGAGATGGTGCTGGGAATCGGGGGCGTCCGGGTGCTGAAAGCGCTCGGGATCACGCCCTCGGTTTGGCATATCAACGAGGGTCACGCCGCCCTTGCCCTGCTCGAGCTGATTCGGGAACGAACAACGGGTGGGGCCGATCTCAAAGAGGCGACCGATTCGATCAAACGGCAGACAGTCTTCACCCTGCACACGCCAGTTCCGGCCGGGAACGAAGTCTTCGATCGTGGCTTGACCGACTACTACCTGAAACCCCTAATGGAGCGAATGAGCGTGCCGCCAGAGGAGCTGGCCAACCTGGGAGTGGCCAAAGGCGACACTCATCGCTTCGACCTGGGAGCGCTTGCTATCGAGATGTCGGCAGTGGTCAACGGTGTCAGCAAGCGGCATGCAGAAGTGGTCAGCGCCGATTGGGAATATCTCATCGGCGGTCCGGTCGAAGCCGTGACCAACGGTGTGCATACACCGAGCTGGGTGGGCCGCGACACCGGTCACATCCTGACCGATCGGTTTGGGCCGACCTGGCCGGCGGTGCTGCTCGAGGACCCGAGCGCCGTCGCCAAAGGGGGAATGATGACGGCGGAGGAGATCTGGTCGATCCACAAGGTGCGTAAGGAGATCTTCACGATCTTTGCCCGCGGCCGGCTCCGTCGTCAGTTCGCCCGCCACGGGGTGTCGCCACAGGAGTTGCGCGAGGTGGAGGACATGCTCCCCAATGAGCGCCTAACCCTCGGTTTCGCCCGCCGTTTCGCCTCCTACAAGCGGGCCACACTGATGTTCACCGACCTGGATCGCTTTGAGGCGCTCCTCACCAATCCCGAGAGGTCTGTTCAGGTGGTTTTTGCCGGAAAAGCCCACCCCGCCGACCACCACGGTCAGGATTTCATCCAGCAGATCTTCGAACTTTCGCAACGACCGTCGCTCAAGGGTCACGTTTTCGTGCTCGAGGACTACGACGCTCGGATCGCCCGCTTCATGGTGCAGGGAGTCGACGTGTGGGTCAACAATCCTCGCCCGCCAATGGAGGCTTCGGGGACCTCGGGGATGAAAGCGGCCATCAACGGAACCCTGAACCTTTCGGTGCTCGACGGTTGGTGGTTGGAGGGATTCAACGGCAAAAACGGCTGGGCCTTCGGGTCCCCGGACGGCAACCATGACCAAGGGGCTGAGGATCAGAAGGACGCCACCGCCTTCTACGAGCTGATGGAACAGGAAGTGGTGCCGGCTTTCTACGACCAAGACGAAGATGGAGTCTCGGTGCGCTGGATGGCAATGATGCAGGAAGCGGTGGCATCGACTTTGGTCGCCTTCTCCAGTGACCGGATGGTCGCCGAGTATGCCCGGCTCGCCTACTTCCCGATGGGGACTCGGCCCAGCTCCTGAAGCGCCCACTGTGCATGGGTCCGCAGCAGCGGATCGGGATGACTGGTATACGGCGCCACTGAGTCCACCAGCTTCGGGTCGCCGCTATTCCCGGCCGCTATCAGGGCGTTGCGACGGATGATGCGAGGGTCGCGGTTGGGAAGGAACCAGTGGCCGAAGGCATCGAGCAGCGTCCAATCCGAAGCCCAGAGCACCCACGCTAGGTCGAAGACCAACCCGTCATCGCTGCCCTGATTTTTGAGCAGACGGCCCGGCGGACAGGCATCCAGGCAGTCGTCGCAGCCGTAGAGACGGTTGCCCATAGCCCGGCGGAGCTCGATCGGAAACACTCCCGGCGTTTGCGCCCAAGCCGCCAAGCACAAACGAGCGTCGAGGACCCCGGGGGCGATCAGCGCGCCCGTGGGGCAGGCCGGGAGGCAAGCCGAACAGGTTCCACATCCCCGAAGCAGCGGCGGGTCGGGCTCGACGATCAGGTCGGTCACAACTGATCCGAGGAGAATCCAAGGTCCGAGACCAGACGCGAGGACCATCGAGTTCTTACCCCACCAACCGACCCCGGCCCTCACCGCCGCCGCCCGGTCGACGAGACGGTTGTCGTCGCAGAGAACCTCAGCCTTCTGACCAGCGGTTAACAGAGCCCCTTTGATTTGTCCGAGAGCGGCCCGCAGCGGCTCGTATCCGGGAAGACGGGCCGATGCCGCAACCACTCCGGAACTTGCCGGCGCTGCACCCGAGGATGGTCTGTAAGCCTTAGCCCCCACCACGATGGTCTCGGCCCAGGGAAAATGCTGAACGACGTCGGTCGCTTCGGCGGGGTCGTTGTAGGTGAAGCCGAGGCGACCGCTCAGCCCCTCGCGGTTGCGGCGCTTCAGCTCTTCTTCCACCGCAGGAAAGGGGTCCGCGGCGGCAAACCCGATTCGATCAAGCCCGGCGGCGATCCCGATCGAAATGAGCTGGGTCCGCATCACAGCTTTTTAGCTCTGGGTCCACCACTAGTCGCAACCTTGGAACCAGCCCCTCCTCGGCCAGCAGCTCGAGGGCCTCCATCTCCTCGGTCTCCAAGTCGAGCGACGACCCCGAATGGAGGACGAAGGTGACCACACAGTCGTCGCAGGCCTCGGTCTTGTCGGCGATACAGGTTTCGCAGTCGATGTGCATATTCCGACCGTATCGGACGCCTGGGACAGAAAAGGAGACGCCAGATGCCAGATGCCAGATGCCAGATAATCGGCGTCCATTGTCTGACGTCTGGTGTCTGGGATCTGGTATCTCACGGATCGGTGTGGGCGATGTGGGTGAGCTGGCGCCAGATCAGCACGACGAAGACCGCCGAACCGGCGAACGCAAACCAGAACGGGGCGGCGACTCCCCATTGCTGGGCCAGCGCGCCTCCAATCGCCGAACCGATGACGAGACCGCCAAACACCCCGACCAGGTTCACCGATCCGACCCGGCCTTGGAGCTCCATCGGCGCCGCCCGCTGGCGCACCGTCACCGAGGTCGTGCCC
>JBPCQV010000094.1:0-4597 GCA_050997725.1 Acidimicrobiia bacterium | reverse complement strand
TAACAAATTTCGGATCGGCGAAGGGGATCGCATCGGTCAGGAACCGAGCCCCTGGCCGATCGCGCCTTAATTTGTCGCCACACGAAACCGTTTTCCAAAATTCGTCCCATAGCGTGTCGTGCTCGTGGCGACGAATTACGTTTTGAGGTTTCCCCTGGGGACAAATTATGGGGGCCAGTCGGAGAGTCGGCGGCGGCGTCAGCGATTTCGGCCCAAGTAAAGCGCAGGCCACCGGGGAGAGACAGGTGTCTACCGTTCGCACATGTCCGCCATCGCCGTTTTGACCTCTGGAGGGGACGCCCCCGGGATGAACGCGGCGATCCGGGCGGTGACGAAGGTCGCCGCCTCGCGCGGCGTCTCGGTGTGGGGAGTCGAGATGGGCTACGACGGGTTGATCGACGGCAACTTCCGGCCGTTGACCCGCCTCAACGCCAAGAACAAGAACCTAACCCCGGTCGGAGATGTCGAGGCGATGGGGAGCCTCGGCGGCACCTTCCTCGGCTCCTCCCGCAGCCCTCGCTTTCATACCCGAGAAGGCAGAGCGCAAGCCGTCGCTCAACTGACGAGTTACTCGGTCGAGGGCCTCATCGTGATTGGTGGGAACGGCTCACTTGCCGGGGCTCATGTCCTTGCTCAAGAGTGCTCGATCCCAGTCGTGGGGATCCCGGCCTCGATCGACAACGACATCGGCCTCAGTCGCGAGGCATTGGGAGTCGACACCGCCCTCAACACGATCATCGACGCGTGCGACCGCATCACCGACACTACCCGGAGCCACCATCGAGCGTTCATCGTCGAGGTGATGGGCCGGCAGTCGGGCTATCTCGCGATGGCGGCCGCGGTGGCCACCGCCGCCGACGGGGTGTTGCTTCCCGAGCATCGGCGAAACCGCGAGGAGGTGGTGCAGGCAGTCACCCAATGCATCGTCGAGAGCTTCGGCCAGGCTCGCGACAAGACCAGGGTGCTCATTCTCAAAGCGGAGGGTGTCGACATACCGACTCACGAGCTGCTTGACGAGGTCGAGAAGGTGGTCCCGCCCGATATCGAGGTTCGCAGCACGGTTCTTGGCCATTTGATTCGAGGTGGTAACGCCAGCTTTCGCGATCGGCTTCTGGCGGGACGGTTTGGCCTGGTGGCGGTGGAGGCGGTCCTCGCGGGAGTCACCGATCGGATGGTCGGCTGGAACCTCACCGAGGCCGGAGACCCGACCAGCGACAGTTGGATCCGGCTCTTTCCGATCGCGGATGTGCTCGAAGAAACGGCGGCTCTGCTCGATGGGACGAGCTCGGTGACGATGGATCGGGTCCGCCGGATGGAGGCGATCCAAGGCGTGCTCAGCCTCTGATCTCAAAGTGGAGGCAGTCGTGCGCCTTGCGCAGCGCTGACTCAACCTCGGCCGGGTCCGATCCCTTCGCAAAGATAAATCCGAGATATCGGTCGGCGTCAGGAACCATCCGGATGGTGGTGCCGATTGGCGCCGCGATTTCCACGCTTTCGATGCCCGGAATTTCCTTGGCCTCGTTGACCCCGCTCAAGCCTTCGAGAACGCCGCTGGCCGGAATCGGGATCATCATGACTCCGGTGGGGCGGCCCCGCCGTCGGGTTGAAGAGCGTCGGCCAAGGGCGTGCCTCAGGATGAGAGCTTCGAGCGACGTGTCGAGCAATCCGAACGAGAGCGAACGGCCGCACACGCCTCCGATCGAGCGGGCGGCGACTTCGATCACCTTCACGTCCTTGGGGCTTGCGACCCTCAGCTCCGCATGGATCGGCCCTTCGACGAGGCCGAGGGCGGCCACCGCTTCTTCAGTCACCCTGGCTATCTCGTTTTGGGTGTTTTCCGGGAGCCGGCTCGGCGTGACGTAGATCGTCTCTTCGAAGTAAGGACCGGTCAGCGGGTCGGGCTTATCAAAGATCGCCAGGATCTCGAGATTGCCCTGCCAGACGATTCCCTCCACCGCCACTTCGGGCCCGGGCACGAATTCCTCCAATAAGACCGTGTCCGCGGAAGCGATCGCGCCAACGCGCGCCACAGTCGACTCGAGTTGAGCGGGGCTGTCGACTTTGATCACGCCTTTGCTCGCCGCCAGTGCCAGCGGTTTGACTACCAACGGAAAAGTCAGATCACCGGGGTCGGGCCGGGCGACCTCGATCACTCGCGAGCGGGGCTGATTCACCTCGCCGATGTCGAGCAAACTTCTCATCAGGCTCTTGTCGCGGGTGGCCCGCGCCGCTTGGGGAGGATTGTGGGGGAGTCCCAGCTCGGCGGAGGCGAGGGCCGCAATCACCACTCCGGCGTCGTCGATCGGGATGATGGAGTCGATGGGAGTCTGCGCTGCCAGCTCGACGATGGACCTGGCGGCTCCCTCCGGATCGTCGCAATCAATCGTCAGAAACAGCTCAGGCTCAACCAGCGGCAACGGCTGCTCGGCTGCCACCGCCACTTCGACTCCCAATGCTTCGGCGGCGGCAAAGAAGTCCGTCGCGCGATAAGAGCCGGTGGGGACGATCAGAAGGACTCGAGGCATGTCATCTGAGGCTACGAGGTAGAATTAGCCCGTGGAAAACGTCCTCTCCGTCGCTTCCGAAGCCCTCGACATGATCATCGGGCTGCGCGACCAGGAGCCCGGGGAGTCCGAGGTGGCCTTGCTGATCGAGGTCACCGGCACCCGCCAGGGCCAATACGCCTACGAGTTGGCCTTCGTGCCGATCGACGACGAAGACGAAGGCCATCATCTCGAACGGCATGGCAACCTTGCCATCCTGGTCCCCCAGCAAAGCGTCGAACCCCTGCGGGGCGCCTCGCTTTCGATCGGTCCCGACGGCCTGGCGATGGACAATCCCAACCGGCCGCTCGCGAGCCCGGCGATGGCCGCCCCCCAAGGCACCCTCGAAGGGCCGCTGGCCGAACAAGTCTCACAGGTGATCGCCGAGGCAGTGAACCCAGCCATCGCCGCCCACGGAGGGCGAGCGGAGTTGGTGTCGGTGGAAGGGACGATCGCCTACCTCAAGCTGAGCGGCGGCTGTCAGGGCTGCGGCATGGCGGCGGTGACCCTCAAACAGGGCATCGAGCGGATTCTCAAAGAGTCGATCTCGGAACTGAGCGAAGTAGTCGATGTGACGGATCATGCGTCCGGTTCTGACCCCTACTTCCAAAGCTCGAAGAAGTAGCCCCGCAAAGGTCTTCTTGGAACCGGAGCGCTCGGCCGCACGTCTGACTGACATGCCCCGCCGGCTCGCTTTAGTTGCTGCCGCCTTCATCTTCGCGAGCTTCAGCTTGCCACTCGGCGCACAAACCATTCCGGCCAATCCTGAGCCGCCGACCCGAATGGAAGCCGCGGCGGGACTCGCCGGTTTCGTCGACGGGTTCACGCCGATGAATGTCGACGTCACCGTGTCAACCGACGTCCTCTTTGCCGGGCTCCTTGAGGCAAAGCTCGGAGCCGTCACCCAGGTGCTCCCGATCGAGGTACCGGCCGGTGGGTCCAAGGTCTACAACCTTCGCCTCGGCCTCCCGGTCGGCAACCCCCAAGTACGGCTGCGCCTTCTTTCCGAAGCCAGCCCAAATCCGGCGGCGACCCTCAACCTTTCGCTCAAAGTCGCGACTGACCAACTAATTGTCGCCGTGGTAGGTCCCGATGAGCTGGTCAAGACGATCGACGAATCGATCTCCGCGGTCACGGAACGTGACGTGGTCGGGGTTGGAATTTCAGCGGATCGCCTCGGTCAGGAACTCGACCCAGCTCGTTACTTGGTGCTCGCTGACCCAACCGAGCTCCCAGAAGCCTCGGTGACCTGGCTAAGCCGCGGCGGCCGCTTGGTGGTCGATACCGCGGACCTCGGCGCGCTCGGGGTCGACCTTCCCATCGGGACGGGCAACTTCCCCTTCGGCTCGGGTTGGGTCATGGCTCTCGACGGTCTCGCCCAGATGGACGATGAGCAATGGACCCATGTCTTCTCACCCGTGCCATATCGCTTCGCCGCGCGCGAGAGCTGGCAAAGTCCCGAGATCCAACTCATGCAGTCCGCGATCAGCGGTGGCGATCAACGGGTCCCTTCCTTGCCGTGGCTCCTCGGTGCATTGTTGGGCTATGCGGTGCTGGTCGGGCCAGTCAACTTCGCCATTCTGAAGAAGATCGGACGGCGGGAGCTGGCCTGGGTGACCGTGCCGGTGCTGGCGCTCATGGGGGTCTTCGGTTTCTGGACCGCGGGCCGCGAGCGGCTCCAGGAACACGTTGTCAGCCATGCGTCGGTGGTCGTTGCCAACGAGGCGGGCGTCGAAGGACGCACCGCCTCGGTCCTCGTCGTTGGTACTGAAGGAAATCGGACATTCAACACCGCCGACGGCTGGGACACCGTGCCGGTCGAGGCGGTCGCCGACTTCAACATGCCGGGCACGGCCACGGTTTACGCCCGCGTCAATCCCGCCGGCGGCTATAGCTTCGAGCTGGGGGAGCTGGGAGCGGCGGGCCTGTCCAGCCGCTGGCAGTGCTCGGTAGCAGACAGCCCCCGGGTTGATGCCAATGCTGACGGTCGTCAGCTTGAAGTAGACGTGTCCAACACCACCGACCGCAGTTGTTGGACCTGGGGAGTGGTCGCC
>JBPCQV010000053.1:0-3391 GCA_050997725.1 Acidimicrobiia bacterium | reverse complement strand
CCTGAGTGGTGCTGATTCTAGCGTGACCGAGCATCACTTGGACCGATCGGAGATCGGCGCCACCCTCAACCATGTGGGTGGCGGCGGAGTGGCGCAGGGTGTGCGGTGAGATAGTGGCCGGGTCGATCCCGACCCTGCCGGCATGTTGACGGACCAGGCGAAACACCGATTGGCGGCTGAGGCGGCCGCCGCGCAAATTGAGAAACACAGCGTCGGCATCCCGGCCGCGGCGAGCGATCTCCAAACGATCCGGGAGCCAATTGAAGATCGCTTCGACAGCTTTCGACCCAACGGGGATGAGCCGTTGCTTGTCGCCTTTTCCGGTGAGAAACGCGGTGCGCTCTTCGAGATCGAGATCACCGAGGTTGAGGTCGACGGCCTCGCTTACCCTCGCCCCGCTCGCGTAGAGAAACTCGAGGAGGGCGCGATCACGCCTCCCGGCGCGGGTGGCAAGGTCCGGTGCTTCAACGAGAGCCACCGTCTGGTCGATGGTCAAAGCCTTGGGAAACGGATCGCGGGGACGGGGATGCTCGAGAAGGCGGGTGGGATCCTGGGTTTCGTGGCCCTCATGCACGAGGAAGCGATGAAGTCCGCGCACTGCCGCCAGCTTGCGGGCGACGCTGGCCGGCGCCAGCCCCCGCCGATCGAGATGGTCCACGAAACGGTCGAGGTCGGCCGTCTCTGGGTTGCGACGGGCGAGGAACTCGAGGTATTGATCAAGATCGCGCCGGTAGGCCGCCAGGGTGTTGGCCGCTAACCCCCTCTCGACCGTGAGCGTGAAGAGATACTCCTCCACTCCGGCCGCGAGGTCGGCCATCAGCGGCCGGCGAGCACCGCCGCCGGTTCCACAAACTTGGCGCCGAGGCTTTCGGCGACGGCCGCATGAGTGACCTGATCATCGACGATGTTCACGCCTCCTTCGAGCTCGGGGAAGCGCTGGATCGCCGCCGAGACACCCCGGTTGGCCAGGGCGACGGTGTAGGGAAGGGTGGCGTTGGTGAGGGAATAGGTCGAGGTGTTGGGCACGGCCCCGGGAATGTTGCCAACCGCATAGTGGATGACGTTGTGGACTGTGTACGTCGGGGCTTCGTGGGTGGTCTCGTGGCTGGTCTCGAAGCAGCCTCCCTGGTCGATGGCGACGTCGACCAACACCGACCCGCGTCGCATCCCTTTCACCATCTCCTCGGTGACGAGCTTGGGCGCCGATGCCCCCGGAACCAACACCGTGCCGATCACCAGATCGGCGTCCGAAATCTGTTGTTCAATGGTCAGCCGGTTGGAGGCCATCGTCACCAGCCGGCCCTGATAGATCGAATCGAGCCAGCGCAACCGCCCCAGGTCGCGGTCGAGGACCACCACCTCGGCCTGCATGCCCACCGCGATCGCGGCGGCATTCGTGCCGGCGATACCTCCGCCGATCACCACTACCTTTCCCGGGGCAACCCCGGTGACCCCGCCGAGGAGGACGCCCCTCCCCCCGTGCGCCTTCTCGAGGAAATAGGCCCCGACCTGGGTCGCCATTCGACCGGCGACCTCCGACATCGGCGCCAAGAGGGGCAAGCTGCGATCGGGCAACTGAACGGTCTCGTAAGCCACAGCAACGATCCCTTTTTCGCGGAGCCCGTCGGCGAGCTGGGGATAGGCCGCGAGGTGGAGATAGGGGAAAAGCAAAGTGCCGGGTCGGAACATGGCGACTTCGGCCGGCTGCGGTTCCTTGACCTTGACGATCATGTCGGCCTCGCCGAACACCTCGGCGGCGGTGGCGACGATTCGAGCTCCTTGGACGGCGTACTCGTCGTCGTGGATCGTCGAGCCCTCACCGGCGTTGGCCTCCACTATGACCCGGTGGCCCCTTTCGACCAATTCCCGAACGCCACCGGGAGTGAGCGCGACTCGGTACTCAGCCGTCTTGATCTCAGCGGGGACCCCGATGATCACCGTTCTCTCCTTTTCCGTTCCCAGAGCAGCAATGCGATCTGGGTCTTGGAATCGACGATTTCGCCGCTTTCGATCCTATCCAGCGCCTCGTCAAGGCGGCAGGAAACAACCGTCGAGTGGGTCTCTTCGGCTCCTTCGGGCTTGCGTTCCCCGAAGGTCAGATCGGTGGCCGCGTAGACATGGAGGATCTCGTTGGTGAATCCCGGAGATGGATAGAACGAGGTGAGAAAGGTCCAAATGCCGGCCGTAGCACCGACCTCCTCGGCCAGCTCTCGCTTTCCGGCAATAAGCGGGTCTCGATCGGAGGGATCGAGCTTTCCGGCAGGAATCTCGAGTAAGTCCGCTTCGACCGCGGTCCGGTATTGGCTAACGAGCCATATCTGCTCGCCTTCGATTGGGAGCACACCTACCCCTCCGGGATGAAGGACCACGTCACGCGCCGCCGCCCGGTCCCCGTCGATTAGATAACGGCGATCGAAGTGGAGGAATACGCCGGAGGCCAGCCGCCGGTGACCGAGCCGACGAAGACTCATTGGCGAGTTGGTTGATCGATCTCGTCCACTTCGCCTTGCCGAGCTCTGAGACCGACCGCCGCCCCCACCAGCCCCACGAAGAGCGGGTGGGGATCGTCAGGTCGGGACTGGAACTCGGGGTGGGCCTGGGTGGCAACAAAGAAGGGGTGGTCGATGAGCTCGATGAATTCGACCAGGTTCTCGTCGGGCGACATTCCCGAGAGCCGCATGCCGGCCGCTTCGAGATCGCGGCGGTAGCGGTTGTTGACCTCCCAGCGGTGACGATGGCGCTCGTAGACGATCTCCTGGCCGTAGAGCTTGCGGACGAGGCTGCCCTCTTCGAGCTTGGCCGGATAGCGACCGAGCCGCATCGTGCCTCCCATTTCCGACAAGTCGTGTTGAGTCTCCAACAGATCGATCACTGGATGCGGAGTAGTCGGGTCGAATTCCGTGGAGTTGGCCTCCGGATGCTTCAGCACTGATCGGGCGATCTCGATGACTGCGCATTGCAGGCCGAGGCAGAGCCCGAGGAAAGGGATGCCGTTCTCGCGGGCATAGCGAATGGCGAGAATCCTGCCTTCCACCCCCCTCGACCCGAAGCCGCCCGGGACGACAATTCCTTCGACGCCTTCGAGGTGGGCGTCGGCCAGCAACCCGCTCATGTCCTCGGATGGGATCCAGCGCAGGTCGAGTCGACGATCAAGGGCGGCGGCGGCGTGGCGGAGCGACTCCACGACGGATAGGTAGGCGTCCGGCAGGTCGACATACTTGCCAACGATCCCAATCGTCACCGATTCGGTGGCCGCCTTGGCCCTTTTCACCATCGCCTGCCACTTGGTGAGGTCGATGGGCCCGGTGACGAGGTCCAAACGCTCGCACACCACCGCATCAAGGCCGCCCTGCTGGAGCAGGAGGGGAACCTCGTAGATGTCGGCCGCATC
>JBPCQV010000049.1:0-5375 GCA_050997725.1 Acidimicrobiia bacterium | reverse complement strand
ATCGAGTACCAGTGGACCACCTTGCTTTGGCCCTCGTTGGCATACCGGCTCTTGCCCAAAGCGCCGACGATGCGCGGCTGCACACCGGTTTCCTCCTCGACCTCGCGCACAGCGGTAGCTTCCGAATTCTCGGCTGCGTCGGTCTTGCCCTTGGGCAGGGTCCAATCGTCGTAGCGGGGGCGGTGGACGATCAAGACCTCCGCGCCTTCGGCGCCTGCACGCATAACGGCGCCTCCCGCCGCCGTGATGTCAGCCACGAAGCACCTCTAACTACCGCCGCGGGGAAGTGCAGACACAAACCGAGGATAAACACCTACAGACTGCGAAAACCAGGGAGAACCTGTCTATTCGAGAGCCTGGTCGATGGCGGCTCCGATGCGGCGATGGTCGATGAGGGCGTGGCGCTCGATCGCGAATTGGGGCCAGGGGGCATCGAACCCGGTCAGCCGGACGATGGGCGCCTGCAGCGAGAAAAGACAATGTTCACTTACGACCGCAGCCACCTCGGCGGCGACTCCGGCTGCGCCTTGCGCCTCCTGGACCAATAGCAACCGGCCGGTCTTCTCCACCGAGGCGATCACCGTTTCTCGATCCCAGGGGAAAAGAGTGCGCAGATCGATGACTTCGATCGACCTGCCGGCTGTCGCCTTCAGAGCCTGCGGAACCATCCCCCCGTAGGTGACGAGCGTGAGGTCGGCGCCTTCCTGGCACACCCGGGCCCTGCCGAGCGGGATTTGAAAATGCTCTGTGGGGACTTCCTCGCGGCCGGCGCGATAGAGGACCTTTGGCTCCAGAAATATCACTGGGTCGGGACTCGTCAATGCCGAAGCCAGGAGCCCCTTGGCGTCGTACGGCGTCGATGGGCACACGACCACCAGGCCGGGGGCGTGGACGAAATACGCTTCGGGAGAGTCGCAATGGTGCTCATGGGCTCCGATCCCGGCGCCGCTCGGAAAACGAACAACCACCGGGACGGTCACGTTGCCTCGTGTCCGGAACCGGAACCTCCCCAGATGGGAGACGATCTGGTCGAAGGCGGGATAGACGAATCCGTCGAACTGGATCTCGGCAATCGGACGGGCGCCGGCCATCGCCATCCCGATCGCGGTGCCGATGATTCCCGACTCATTGAGGGGGGTGTCGATCACGCGGTCCCCACCGAAAGTTTCCTGCAGCCCTTCGGTGATGCGGAACACCCCACCCGAGATGCCGACATCCTCTCCAAGGATGATCGCCTCATTATCCGTTTCCATCGCCTGCCGAAGCGCGGCATTGATGGCATCGGCCATCGTCATCGTCGCGGTTGGACCGGTTGATTCCGGCTCAGGATCTCGCTCCCAGATCTCGTCGGGAGCAAATTCCGACCTGGGCTCGGAGTTGGCGTCCTCGGCGCGATGCAGCTGCTCGATCAAACTCGGCATGACCCGGTGGTAGGCGTGCCGGATCGCGTCCGCCCGCGGGGGAAGGGGCCGTGCTTCGATCTCGGTGATCGCGGCCTCGACTTGATCGGCCACCTCTATCGCCACCTTCGCACCGGCTTGCTCGTCCCACTGGCCACGCTTTTCGAGGAAGCGGCGAAAGCGCTCGATCGGGTCGCGCTGACGCCAGGAATCTTCTTCCTCCGCCGAGCGGTAGCGGCGGGCGTCGTCGGCCGTGGCATGGGCACCATAGCGATAGGTCATCGCCTCGATCAGAGTCGGACCCTCGCCCCGGCGGGCACGATCGGTCGCTTGCTTTGTGACCTGGTACATCGCCAGCACATCCATCCCGTCGACGCGAACGCCGGGAAAGCCATATGCAACCGCCTTTTGGGCGATGGTTTCCGAGGCGGTCTGTTTGTCGTAATGAACCGAGATCGCGTAGAGATTGTTCGCACAAATGAACACGGTTGGGGTCCGCCAGACGCCGGCGAAGTTCATCCCCGAGTGGAAGTCGACCTCGGATGTGGCGCCGTCGCCAAAGTAGGTGACCGCCACCGAGTCTTCGCGGCGGAGTTTGGTCACATAGGAATAGCCCACCGCGTGGGGCAGCTGGCTGGCGATCGGGACGGCGGTGATACCCATTCGATATTTGAGAACGTCCCAATCCTGATTCGGCAGCCCCCGCCAATAGGACATAACCACATCGATAGGAACGCCGCGGGCTAGCTGCACACCATGCTCGCGGTAGGAAGGAAAGACGAAATCGTTCTCGGCCAGCGCCAGCGCCGACCCAATTTGCACCGCTTCCTGGCCCTCGAGCATGGGATAGGTTCCGATCCGGCCCTGGCGTTGTAACGCGAGCATCCTGCGGTCGAACTCGCGGGAGAGGACCATCAACCGGTACATCTCCGAGGTCAGCGACTCCGAAAAGTCGATGTCGCCGGCAACGGCATCACCCGCCAGGTCACCGCTCTGCGACAACAGCTGAAACGTGGGGTAGTCGCTCTCCAAGCTCGTTCGAGTCTGCCACATTCCTCGGGTAGCCTCATCCGCGATGCCCGCAATCCGTCCGGAGGTGAGCCGCCTCTCTCCTTACGAGGCTGGCCGTCCCATCGAGGAAGTCGCTCGCGAGTTCGGGTTCTCACCCAACGAGGTGATCAAGCTGGCTTCCAATGAAAGTCCCGAACCTCCTTTCCCTGAGGCCATCGCCGCCATTGCCGAAGCTGCTTCTTCGGTGAATCGCTATCCGGACAACGGTTGGGATGCCCTGGCTGACGCGGTCGGTAGCTGGTTGTCGATCGACCCGTCCAACCTCATGTTCGCGGGCGGCAGCTCTGAGCTCCTCCGCGTTTTCTCGTTGGCGGTGGCCGGGGCCGCCACGAGCACCGTCTATCCCTGGCCGTCTTTCATCATCTACCGGTTGGCGCCGACGCTGGCCGGCAGCTCGCTGGTCGAGGTTCCTTTGACGAGCAGCATGCGACTCGATCCCGAAGCCTTGGTGGCAGCCGTGCGGACGGACACGACGCTGCTCTTCCTCTGCAATCCCAACAACCCCACCGGCACCTATCTCAGCGGGGAGGCGGTGGATCAGATCATCGAAAACGTTCCCGAGAATGTCCTGGTCGTCGTCGACGAGGCCTACTTCGAGTATGTCACTGCGCCTGACTATCGGACCGCGATCCCCGACGCCCTTGCTCGCCCCAATGTCGTCGTTACCCGAACTTTCTCCAAGATCTTCGGGCTCGCGGCGCTCCGGGTCGGCTACGCGGTCGGGCAGCCACAAACCCTGCGAGAGCTTCGCCGGGCGCAGGCTCCTTTCACCGTCGGTTCACTCGGCCAGGCGGCGGCGATCGCTTCACTGCAACATCCCGAGCGGATCTGGGCTCGGCAAAGAACCAACGAAGTGGAACGCACCCGCCTCGCGAAGGAGCTGCTGGTCCGTGAGATCAAGTTCCTTCCCTCGCAAGCCAACTTCATCTTCATGCGCGGTCCGCTCGGTCCGGAAACCGGAGAGGCGCTGCTCAGGCAGGGAGTAATCGTTCGTGACTTCAAAGATTGGATCAGAGTGACGATCGGAACCGCGGACGAGAACGATCGCTTCTTGCGAGTTCTCGACGGCCTAAGTTGACCCTTCCAAAAAAGGGAGATCGGAATGGCCACACTCGAAGAGTTCTGCAGGATCGAAGCCACCCTCACCCCGCGCATGCTCGGCAACATGCCCCAAGGCACCCGCATCGACTTCGGATTCGAGGGGGTCGCCACGTCGAGCCATTGGGAAGGGGAGCGGCCGGTGCGGGGAGTGGACTACTCGACCGTTCGGTCCGACGGAAACATGGACCTCGACATCCGGGCGACGATTGGGGAAAAACGAGAGACGGTTTCCTATCGTGGCACCGGCGTGTCGCTGGTCAAGAGCCCGACCGAGGCTTATCCGCAGGAGTTGATCACCTTCGCCACCGGCAACGCTGATCTGGCCTGGCTCAATTCGGTCGTCGGGGTGGCAATGGGCGAAGGAAAAGACGGGAAAATCGGCATCGCCGTCTACGTAGTCAGGGACTGATGATCGACACCATCGGATTGCTGGCCGGTACCGGCTGGGCTGCCGGGCTCAATCTCTATCTCGCCACCTTCCTCCTAGGTCTGGCCGGGCGGCTCGACTGGCTCGACGCGCCGGCCGTGCTGCAACGCACCGATGTGATGATTGGCGCCGGAGTTCTCTACGGGATCGAATTCCTCGCCGACAAGATCCCGTACCTCGACAATGTGTGGGACGCAGTTCACACTTTCGTGCGCCCCCTCGGCGCGGGAGTGCTCGGCTACTTGCTGGCCGGTGAGTCGCTTTCGGTTTCCCAGATTGTCGGCGCCTTGTTCTCGGGATCGCTGGCGCTCTCGTCGCACTCCGCTAAAGCCACGACTCGTGCCGCGGTCAACACCTCGCCCGAGCCCTTTTCGAACATCTTCCTGTCGTTGATGGAGGACGGGCTCGTCGCTGGGTTGGTGGCGCTCGCCATCGCCAACCCGGTGATCGCGCTCATCGTGGTCGCGATCCTGACGGTTCTCGCCGTCTGGATGGTGATCAAGCTCTTCGGAGCGATTCGCCGCGTTCGCGAACGCTGGGCCGCTTCACGGCCGGTGGCTTAGCGACGGAAATCCGGCGGTCGCTTCTCCAGGAACGCCTTCATTCCTTCCAGGTGTTGGGGGCTTACCCCGAGTTCGTCCTGCACCCGCTGCTCTTCGGCGAGCGCCTCGGTAAATGACCGCCCGGTGGCACCCCAGAGGATCTGGCGATTGGCGACATAGGCGCCCTTGGGACCGTCAGCGACCTGCTTTGCATTAGTCATTGCTTCATCCATCAGATCACCAGTGGTTGCGGCGCCAAGGCCGAGCCGTTCGGCTTCCTCGGGTCCGAGGCGCCGATTGCTGACCGTGAACTCGATCGCCCGACTCAGTCCCAAATGCTTGACCAAAAGCCAGGTAGAACCCGTGTCGGGGACCAACCCGAGGCCGATGAAAGCTGAAAGCAGATACGCCTGCGGGCCGAAAAAACGAAGGTCGCAAGCAAGAGCGATTCCCATTCCCGCGCCGGCTGCGACGCCGTTGACGGCAGCGATGGTCGGCAGCTTCGCGGCGAACAAAGCCTCCGCCATGGGGTTGAACCTCTCGGCGAGAATCCGAGCGAGCTTGGGTCCACCCTGGTCGTATTCCGAGATGAGATCGGACAAATCGGCACCGGCACAGAACGCCTTGCCGCTGCCGGTGATGATCGCGGCTCGAGCTTCCTCGCCGGCTCGCGCCAGCGCGGCCACCAAGCCCGCGCTCAAATCCGCCGACACCGAGTTGAACCGCTCGGGCCGGGCGAGGGTGATCACCGCCACCTCACCGTCGAGCTGATAGTGCACGGTCACCTTTTGAGACTAGAGGTCAGGTACGTGTCTCCTTTCTCCCCAGCGGTGG
>JBPCQV010000033.1:0-9558 GCA_050997725.1 Acidimicrobiia bacterium | reverse complement strand
GATCGGTAGGGTTCACGTCTTCCATGTGCTCATCATTATCGCCCTCCGCTTAGGCAGGCAAGGGTCAATCGCGTGCTTCCGATCAGAGACCTGAACCCGAGCCGGACGACGGCATTTTTCACCTGGCTCTTGATCGGCGCGTCTGTCGCAGTTTTCTCTCTGGTGCAAACAGACGAGGTCTACTTCTACGAGGCCGCGTCGATTCCGTGTGAGGTGACAACCGGGGAGCCCTTGAGCGCAAGCGAAATCGGCGGCGCTCCGTGCAGTCGCAACGATGCTCCGGCGGCTTTTCCGGAGAAGAACGTTTGGTGGTCGATCGTCTTCTCGTTGTTTCTGCACGGAGGACTGCTCCATCTGCTCTCGAACATGTGGGTGCTGCTGATCTTCGGCAACAACGTCGAAGACGCCTTCGGGCACTTCCCCTACCTGATCTTCTACGTGATTGCCGGCCTGGCGGCTTCCGCGGCCCACTTTTTCATTCACCCGGAGAGCACCGTTCCCGTCGTCGGAGCTTCTGGGGCGATCGCCGGGGTCATGGGGGCTTACGCGATCCTCTTCCCGCGAGCGCGAGTGACCGCGATTATCCCGCCCTTCTTTTTCTGGCCGCTGGTTCTGCCGGCCATGCTCTTCTTGCTCATCTGGTTTGGATCGCAGTTCCTGTTGGCTGGTGGTGAGACTCTGATCGCATGGGAGGCGCATGTCGCCGGCTTCGTCTTCGGGTTCATCGCCGCGCTTGTGCTTCGCAACCGGCTTCGCGACCACAGCACCGTGACCGAAGTCAGCTACCCGGTGGGCCGTTTCTACCGCTAACGCTTGCTGCGTAAAAACCCTCGGGAAAAAGGGCGCCAGGTTACGCAAGAATGGATTGGAGGGCTTGGGCCAGGTCATCGGCAACAAAGTCCGGCTGCGGCAACGCCAGAGCCGGGTCCGAGATGACGCCGGTGAGAACTAAGACGGATTTCCATTCTGGCTCAGCGGCGGCCAGGGCCAGGTCGGTGTCGGGGCGGTCACCGATCACCCAAACGGGACCAGGAAGAAGTTTGGTGCGCAGCAGGTCCCGCATCGGGGGGTAGGGCTTGCCGGCGACTTCGGCCCTGCGCCCCGACGCCGTTTCCACCGCCGCCAGAATGGAGCCCGCACCAGGCCAAAGGCTGTGCTCGGCCGGATAGGTGGTGTCGTTGTTGGTAGCGACGAAGCGCGCTCCCAGCGCGACCAGCTCGGCCGCGGTCCGGAGCCGGTCGTAGGTGAGGGCAACATCGAGGCCGACGACAACCGCTTCCGCGTTTTCGGCCACGACCTCGATGTCGACTCGTTCCAGCTCGGCCACGACTCCTTCCCCGCCCAGCACAAAAGTGGTGGGCTTTGAATCGGCGAGGACAAGGGCGGCAGACTCGGCCGATCCAACGATCTGTTCGGCCCTAGCCGCAAAACCAACAACGTCACCAACCTTGGCCGCGACTTGCTCACGGGTGCGGCTCGAGTTGTTGGTGCAAAAAAGAAGGTTGACTCCGGCGCTCACCGCCCTCTCCAAGGCTTCGCGCGAGCCGGCTATCGGCGTCGAACCTCGATAGACGACCCCGTCGAGGTCGCAGATCAGGTTGATGGTCACGCGGTGAGGCGCCCGAAGTGGTGGAGGGTGCTACGCAACAAGTCGGTCGTCTTGTGCAGAGAGTCGATAGAGACTCGTTCATTGTGACCGTGAAACAGGGCAAGGAACTCACCGAATTTGAGCTGGTCGTCGTAGAGGCCGACGCCGTAGGCGACCGCCCCGCGGCTCCGAAAGAACCTGGCATCGGTGGTCGCGGGAATCGTCACGGGTTGCAAGCGGTTCGATCCGGTGTGGTCAAAGAAGGCCGCGGCGACCGCCTCCCAGAGGGGATTGTCCCGGCCCGAGAAGTACGAGAGATGATCGGCAACGGGTTCGAGCTCGAGCTTTTCGCCCGGCGTCCCCATCAGCTTGCGAAGCACCTCGTTCACTGTCACCCGATCGGTTCCCGGGAGGGCGCGAATGTCAAGCTCGGCGACCGCCTGGTCCGGGATCATGTTGGCTTTGATGCCTCCACGGAGGACGTTGGGGCTGATAGTCAGGTGAGTGATCGCATGGAAGTAGCGGGCCAGGAGCGGATCTTCGACTGCCAAATCCTCGATTGCTCCGTCGAGCTGCTCAGGGTCGAGAAGCCGCTCCCCAAGGTCCGGTCCGAGGTCAAGGGCCGCCACCAACGAGGTCCACACCTCGGTCATCGTCACCGGGCTCTCGGCCTCGAATAATCGCCCGACACCGACGACCAGAGACGCCAGCGCGTTGTCGGAGCCATACGGGGTGGAGCCGTGACCCGGAGTACCCGTCGATTTCACCTTCGTCCAAAACGGGCCCTTCTCCCCCACCGCCACGGGATAGATGGGACCGGCAGGCGAGGACAAAGCCGGATAGCCGACCTCGGTGAGGACAAATGGAGCGTCGACCAGATCGAGCCTCTCTTCGGCGAGATACCTGGCGCCGAGGCGGCCAGCCGCCTCCTCGTCGGCGACCGCGGCCAGGATCAGATCCCCTGGTAGCGGTGGTCGGGCGCCGCTCCAATACTCACCAAATACGACGAGCATCGCCGCGGTGACGTTGAGCATGTCGATCGCGCCACGGCCCCATACGAATCCGTCGGCGATCTCGGCGGCGAAAGGATCGACCTCCCAACCCGCGGGGTTGGCCGGCACGACATCGAGATGCGGCAACAAGAGCAGAGCCGGCGACTCGGGATTCGTGCCAGGCACCCGATAGATCACCGACTGGCGGCCTGGCATGGGCTCGACCACCAACCCGCGATCACCGAGCAACTCGGCGATGGTGGCGACCGAGCGCACCTCTTGTCCGCTTTCGGGCGTGCCGTCATTGACGCACCGGTTGCGGATCAACTCTTGGAGCAGCTCAACGATCATCGACGGATTCGAACAGCGAGCGCATGGTCGGGGTGAGCGCCAGCTCTAGGGCTTCGGAGTGGGTAAACCAGCCAACCTCGGCGGCGTCGTCGCCCGGCGCCAGGTCGCCGCCGACGGCGAGCGCATCGAAGTCGACCAGGCAGATATGCCATTCCGCAGGCTCGCCCGGCCCGATGCTCTCCCCCACCCAGATGGGCTTTCCGACCTCGACCACGAGACCCGTCTCCTCGGCAACTTCTCTGATCACGGCTTCTCGCAGCGATTCTCCCCACTCGACCTTGCCTCCCGGAACCGCCCACATCCCGGCCTGAGGCGGCCGCGCTCGTTTGATCAATAGAAATCGATCCTCCGCTCGGACGAGGGCACCGACCCCACAGATCGGAATACGTGGGTCAACGATCGACATGATGCATGATGATCGAGCGAGCCGCGAACCCGCCGGCCTCGAAAAAGTTCTTGACCAGCCGGTGACCCGGCAGCACATGGGCGTCGAATCGCACCAGGCCTCGCGCCCGCATCTCGGTTAGGGCAAAGGCCAACATTGCTTCTCCGACTCCTACTTCGCGGGCTGGATGGTCGACGAAGACCAGTCGGATCGCCCCAACGCGCAGGCGATCGGCCTGCGGCAGGAGTTCTTCGACTCTGGCGAGGAGAAACCCAAAGGGAAGCTCGTCGATCGTGCCTAACACCAACACCACCTCCGGATCAACCAGGTTTCGGCCAAGAGACTGGGTGATCGGCTCAGCGAGGCCGTCGGCCAACGGCCACATCGGGTGCAGCGCGATCATCTCCGCCTCGAGCGACCGATAGAGGACTTCCAGATCCCCCAAGTCCTCGATTGTCGCCAGCCGCGCCGCGACTTCCATCAGGGACGGCGGCCGAGCCGGCGCTGAATCCCCCACATGGTCACGAGAACCATCGCTTCGCGAACGATGTCCGGCCCCATCTTCGACATCCCCGCCTGCCGATCGCGAAAAACGATCGGCACCTCGGACACGGCCAAACCCGAGTCGGTCGCCCGCATCGCCATCTCGACCTGAAAGCTATAGCCAGAGGCCTGGGCCCGGGCGAACGGCAACGTGGCGAGAGCCGAGGCTTTCCAGGCACGGAAGCCCCCGGTGGCGTCGCGCACCGGAATTCCAAGCAAGGCCCGCGCATAGACGTTGCCCCCCTTGGAGAGGAAACGCCTTCGCCAGGGCCAATCCGGGGTGCCTCCCCCGGTCACATAACGCGACCCGCTGGCCATGTCTGCCCCGGCCTCGACTGCGTGGACCAATCGCGGTATGTCCTCGGGGTTGTGACTGAAATCACAATCCATTTGCACCACCACGTCTGCGCCCAGCTCGAGGGCTCGCGCAAATCCAGCGGCATAGGCCGGACCGATTCCCTCCTTGCTCCGGCGGTGGATCACGCTGAGCCCCGCAGCGGAAGCCTCGAGCTCGTCGGCCAAAGCGCCAGTTCCATCAGGAGAGTTGTCGTCGACGACAATCAACCGATATCCAAAGAAGAGGATTGCGGCTGCCAGGTGGCCGAGGTTCTGCACCTCGTTGTAGGTGGGGACGACGACTACGACCTGCTCAGGATGCACAGTCCCGACAGATCATCTTGCGGCGGTTGGCCAGTTGGCTCGCCCTCTTGACGAGAAAGCACGACTGGCAGACAAACTCGTCCTCCCGGACCGCGTGCGCGTCGATGTCCATCGTGAGCTCCTCGCGGCGAATCGCCCTCAGCTCGGCGACCTCATCGACGAGAATCGTTTCGGAAACCTCGTCCTCCGACAAAGCGAGCTCTTCGGCCTCGAGGTCGTCGAGCGTTTCGTCAACCTCGACCTCCTCCTCTTCGGCATCGATGTCCTCGACTTCTTCCGCGTCGAGCTCCTCGATCACGGTTTCTGCGATGACTTCCTCGTCCAGCTCGGCTTCCTCGTCGGGCTCGACCTCCTCCTCCTCAGGCTCCTCGTCCGCGACAAACGGAGGTTCTTCTTCGACTTCAACTGGATCTGCGGTTTTTTTGCGTGCCACGGGAAACCCCCAATGAGAGCGGCGGGAGTATAAGGCCCGCCCCGGGTTCTTTTTGCCCTCTAGATCTTCAAAGAGAGGGCGCCGGGCAGAACCGAAACGGAGACCGGAGTATTCCCGACCAAGTCGCCATCGGCTTCGAGCGGCCAGCCGGGGTCGGTCGCCAGCTCCAAAGCCGACTTGGAGAAGCGCTGCACGGCGGGATCGGCGAGGTGAACTCCCCGGATGATCCTGGGGACCAGGCGGAAGACCTCTCGCTTGCGACAGTTGATCACCTGGACGTCGAGCGAGCCGTCGGTGAGGTTCGCACGCGGCGCCACATTCCAACCGCCGGCGAAGAATTGGCCGTTGGCGAGGATCACGGCGATGGCCGGGCCCTCATAGCCCCGGCCCGCGGCCACCGAGTCCGATTTGCCGATTCCCCTCATCGAGACCTGGGCCTGAGGAAAGCCGGGCAAGCGCTTGAGAAATGCGACGGGGTAGCGGGCTTTCCCCCAAAATCGGCTCATTGTTGGCTCCGATTCGGCGGCCGCCGCTCCCAACCCGATCTGGGCGACGTTGAGAAAGTGGCGGTCACCGAAGTCGCCCTGGAGAAGCCCGACGTCAATTTGGTAGGTCGAGTCGCCGGCAAGATGGATTGCCGCTTTTTCCAGCTTCTGGGGAATGGCAAACGTCCTCAAGAGGTCGCAGCCCGTCCCGGCGGGGAGGATCCCGAGCCAGGGGCGGACCTTCCACGTGGTCGAAAGAATGGCATTCGCCGCCAGGTTGGCCGTGCCGTCTCCTCCCACCACGGCCACCTTGGCGGGTCCGTCAGAACCAGCTAGGCCGACGATCCGCTCCCACATCGCCGATCCCGAGCCGGAGGTTTCCACCTGGGCTTCGACCCCCGCTCCCGCCAGGGCTGCCCGGACTTGGGCAACCTCGACCGGACGGCGTCCCGCCGCGGGGTTGATCAAGACGAGCCACATGGTGGAGCTAGCCAACCCCCATCGCCGCCACGACGCCCCGGTCCACTGCCTCGAGGGTTGCTCGGGCATCGGTGGTGAGCTCGGCGGCGACGTCGCGGATCTGACGCAACAAGTCGACCAGCTGGCGTGAAACCCGCACAAAGTCACCCGAGGCGAGGCGAAGCCCGGTGAGCTCATCCAAACCGGCCCCACCCGCCCATTGAAAGGCGAGGCCGACGAACCCGGGGTCGGGGCCGCGATTGGCCGGGAGGCGGTAACGCCGCTCGGCAGTTGCCAGCTCTTCGGCCAGAGCCAGCAACTGCTCCCATCGTTCCAGGAGCCGCGCTGTCGGCCAGATGGGAATCGTGCGTTCGTCAGTGCGCGGTTCGTAGACGAAACAAGAGGCGAGCGCTGCCAGCTCTTCGACCGTGAGGCCGGCGAATAGGCCGCGTTCGAGCGCCTCCGAAAGCAGCAGGTCCAATTCGTTGTAGACAAACCGCAGGCGCTGCCCGCGCTCGGTCAGTTTCCACCCTTCGAGATAGCCGAGGTTGTTCAGCATCAGCTCGATGGCTTCGAAGTCCTCCACCAAACCCATGCCCGACCGGCGCAGATCGGTTTCGATGGCCTCGAGCTTCTTGCGCGTCCGCTCGACGCGAGCCAGCGCCTTGACATGTGCCCCTCGCTCCGGGCATCGGGCAACGGGATGGTCGGGCTCTCGCGGGCGCGGCGACGAGTCGTTCCGACCGTCAGGCGGGGGGAGCTTCCGCAGCAGACGGAGAGCGTCGGACAGAAATCTGCGGCTCTTGGTGTCGACGGGTTGCGGAAGCTCGATTGTCGCTCGACGAGTGGTCCCGGGACCGATCTCCCTCGTGCCTAGTGGCACGGTCCGGCCCGAGGTTCCCAGCGCGAGCAGCTTCATGCCGCCTCCCTCCCGACGGATCCGGCGCAGGATCAGATAGCGACCCTGGCGGGGCCCGCCCGGTATGTCGATCACCTCTCCCGGCCGCAACCTCCCCAAGAGATCGTCACCGTGCGGAGCTTTGGTGGCTGGCACCTGCAGAAGGAGTGATCGATACTCCGCCACCGAACCGTGCTCACAGGTGGCGAGCCTCTCATCGCCGGCCAATTGCTCGCTGATCACCGCCAGCCGCCTTTGCGCGGCCGAGGCGTCCTCGTGACGCTGGTATTGCGCGAACGAGGACGAGAGAAGCTCCAGGGCGCGCGGTCGCTCGTAGGTGGCGGCGAGGTGGGCGGCCAGGTTGTAGGTGGGTCGGAACGACGATCGCAGCGGGGGGCTCCCGGTCGCGGCAATCGACGTGACTTGAGCGAAGGGGACGAACGGCGAGTGCAAGACGACGCCGAAACCGGCGACGTCGATTCCCCGGCGGCCGGCCCGCCCGGTGAGCTGGGTGTAATCGCCCGGGGTCATCAGCTCGTGACCCTCGCCACTCCACTTCGAAAGCGATTCGAGGACGACGGTGCGCGCCGGCATGTTGATCCCGAGAGCCAGTGTTTCGGTGGCAAAAACCACTTTGAGCAATCCGGCAGCGAACAGGTCTTCCACGGCTTCTTTGAAAGCGGGAACCATCCCGGCGTGATGGGGGGAGATCCCCACTTCGAGGAAGGAGAGCCAGCGGCCGTAGTCGAGCACGTCGAGGTCGGAGTCCTCGAGGTGGGCGGTGGACTCTTCGGCAATCGCCCTGATCCGGTCCCGCTCCTCGGCAGTTGTCAGCCGCACTCCCGAGTCGAGCAGGCGTAGAGCAGCGGCATCGCAGCCGGCGCGGGAGAAGATGAAATAGATCGCCGGCAATAGGCCATCCGCGGCCAGGCGTTCGACGACCTCGACGCGGCTTGGGATGGCAAGACGGCGCCGGCGACCTTTCTCCAGGCTCAACAGCCTTTCGATGCGCGGGTTGGGGCGCTGCTCCCCGGCCCGAGTGACAAATGTCGGCTGAAGCTCAAGCTCTGTGGAGAACCGGTCCTTCCAGCAGTAGAGGTCTTCGAGCGGGATCGGACGGTGGCGGGTCACGATCAACTCGGTCTCACCACGCCGTTCCCTGACCCAAGCGGCGAATTCGGCGGCGTTGGCCACAGTCGCCGACAAGCAAATGAGCTGGAGATGGCGAGGAGCGTGGATGATGATCTCCTCCCAGACCGCTCCCCGAAAGCGGTCCTGGAGGTAGTGCACCTCATCGAGGATCACCACCTCGACCCGGTCGAGAATGGGGGCGGTGGCGTAGATCATGTTGCGGAGGACCTCGGTGGTCATCACGACGACGTCGCCGCCGCCATTGACGACGTTGTCGCCCGTGAGCAGCCCGACTCGTTGGCGACCGTAAATGTCGATCAGGTCGGAGAACTTTTGATTGCTGAGCGCCTTAATCGGCGTGGTGTCGAAGGCGCGCCGCCCCTTCACCAACGCGATGGCCACCGCTGCCTCGGCAATAAGAGTCTTTCCGGCCCCGGTCGGCGCGGTGACGACCACGGTGGCCCCGGTAGCGGCCGCCGTGATCGCTTCACGTTGAAACTCGTCCGGCTCAAACGGCAACCCGGCGTAGAAGTTCTCGATCGTGGGATCGATGGAAACTGTCATCGCCGCAGCGTGAATCGAACCAAGAGGATCGTCAACTCGTAGAGCACGTAGAGCGGCACCGCCAGGACGGCGAGGGTAAATGCGTCACCAGAGGGTGTCACCGCGGCGGCCGCGACAACGATCAGAAGAATCGCCCAACGACGCCCATGAGCGAGTTGGCGACTCGTGACGACCCCGGCTGCGGCGAGGGCAAAGAGAAACACCGGAAGTTGGAAGGTGAGGCCGAAGGCAAGCAGCAAGCGAAGGATGAACGAGTAATAGGCGCTGATCAAGAGGTCATTAGAAACCCCTTCGAAAATGCCGAGCAAGGCGTCGAGTGCTCTGGGTATGAGTGCGTATCCAAAAAGCACTCCACCCGCGAACAAGACCACGAAGGAGGTGACGATGGGGATCACCCACCGCTTCTCATTCTTGGTTAGCGCCGGAGCCACAAAGGCCCATAGGTGATAAAGGATGACGGGGCTCGCAAGCATTACGCCACCGAAAAGGCCGACCCTCATCAGCACGCCGAATTCCTCGCCTGGTTCGAGCGCCTGGAGGGAGCCTTCCGGCCGCGCCTGAAAGTAGGGCCGGTTGAGAAGCTCGATCAAAGTATCGCTAAAAATGAGCGCGACGACGCCACCAATCACGACCGCGATCGCGACTTTGATCAGCCGGCCTCGCAGTTCGACTAGATGCGAAAGGATGGATTGGGGGGCGTCCCCAGTCACGCTCCGATGCCTGGGTCAGTGCGTTGTTCCGGCAGCTCCTCGGGTTCATCCGAAAGCGCCTCTCCAGTCGCCTCGATCCGCTCGAGGTCGGCCATGGCCTCGGCCGGGGTGGGTCCCGAAAGCGGCTTCGGTCCATTCCAGGCCAGCTTGCGCGGGTTGGCGTCCTTGGCAAGTTGGGCGGTCTCGCGTACGGCTCTCTTGACCTCAGCAACTGGGTCGGCGAGCTCGGACTTCGCTTTGGAAACTTCAGCGATCTCGGCTTCGAGGCCTTCCCGCATCTCGCGGGCGGCTTCGCGCATTTCCCGGACGTAACCGCTCGCCTTGCGCGCCATCTCCGGCAGCCGCTCGGGGCCGAAAAC
>JBPCQV010000014.1:0-15051 GCA_050997725.1 Acidimicrobiia bacterium | reverse complement strand
TCACTCGAAGGTGGAGTTGGAGCCGTGGCAACGGCGAGCGGCCAAGCGGCTCTCGCCCTCGCGGTAATGACGTTGGCAGGAGCGGGCGGACACCTGGTTTGCTTCTCGGCGGTCTATGGCGGCACCGCCAATCTGCTCCGAGTGACCCTTCCCCGCTTCGGGGTCGAAACCACCTTCATCCCGGTTGACGAGCCTGATGCACTGAAGGCGGCCATCCGAGACAACACCAGAGCAGTGATTGCCGAGACGATCGGCAACCCGGGAATGAGCGTGATCGATCAGACAGCGGCGGCTGAGGTTGCTCATGAGGCTGGGATTCCGCTCTTGATCGACAACACCTTCGCTACTCCTTATCTATGCCGGCCATTCGAGCTCGGTGCCGATCTGGTGATCCACTCGGCTACGAAGTTCATCTCCGGGACCGGGTCGGTGATCGGAGGAGTGCTGGTCGACTCGGGCCGTTTCGATTGGGAGGGGTCAGGTCGATTTCCCGAGCTCACCAAGCCGTACTCGCCCTATCACGACCTGGTCTTCACCGAAGAGTTCGGTCCGGCGGCTTTCATCGCCCGCGCTCGAGCCGAGGGTCTGCGCGACTTCGGGGCTTGCCTGAGCCCGGAAACGGCCTTCCGGCTTCTGCAAGGACTTGAGTCGTTGCCGGCGCGGATGGACCGGCACTTGGCTAACACAGCGCAGGTGGTCGACTTTCTCCAGACCGCCCCGGAGGTCGAGCGAGTGCTCTACCCGACGCTTCCCAGCCATCCGGATTACGAAGTCTCCCAACGCTTACTACCAAAAGGCGCCGGCGCTGTGCTTGCCTTCTCGCTCAAAGGAGGCCGCGCGGCCGGGGCGCGCTTTATTGAATCAGTCTCTTTGTTTTCGCACCTCGCCAATGTCGGAGATGCTCGCTCGCTCGTGATCCATCCCGCTTCGACCACTCATCAACAGCTCGACGCAGCCGGGCTGGCCGCAGCCGGTATCGACGAGGGCATGGTGCGGATGTCGGTTGGGCTCGAGAGCGCGGACGACCTGATTGCCGACTTGCGTCAGGCTTTCCGGGTCGCGATCACCTGACGAGCGAAGCGGGGTCAAGCTCCAGATTGACGACGGCTGCGATCCTGCTCAGGTCGAAATCGTGCGCGAGGAGTGAAGAGCCGGTGCGAAGCGCCACCGTTGCGATCATGCAGTCGACCATGCCTCGTGGTGTAACGCCTGCCTGTCGGCAGCGGCGATAGAGGCGGGCCGCACCCTCGAAGTCGGCAACGGGTTCAAACGGGATAAGGCGAGCCCGTAGCAGGAGCCGTCGGAGATTTGTAGCTCGCGTTTCGTCGCGAGCGCCGGCGAGCACCTCCATAACTACGGTTCCCGTGACCGCTAGTTCGCCGCTATCGGCAATCAACTCCGCCAGGCGTGACTCCGCTGGGCTGCCGGTCGCGCGGTCGTATTCGACCCATGCGGAGGTATCAGCGAGGATCACGCTTTCCCGTTGGGCCCGCCATCTGCCGGGGGTTCGTCGATCGCGTGGGCACCGCGCACACTTAGCGCCTCATCACGCGACATCGGCTGGCCGGCGAGATGGCGGAGGGCGAGATCCACGGCCTCGGTCTTGGTCCTGACGCCGTAACGATCCATGATCGCTTCGATATAGGCTTGCTCAATCTCAATGTTGGTCCGAACTCGGCTCATACACCTATCATACACGTTACGTGTATTGTTTGTGTAAGACTTTGAGCCGGCGTGGCTGATTTCTACGACGGGGGCCACGTGGCTGATGGTTCGTTGGTGGCGTTGATTCACGGCGCCGGTTCCAACCACACCGCTTGGCGCTATCAAACGCGCTTTTTGGCCAACCGGGGTTTTCGCGTGATGGCCTTCGATCTGCCCGGTCACGGCTCGAACCCCGAACCCGCTCTGCGTTCAGTCGAGGACATGGCGGCTTGGGTCGCAGACCGAATTCCAAAGCCGGGGGCGATCATCGGGCACAGCCTCGGCGGTCTCATCTCCCTCGAGTTGGCGCGCACACATCCGGAGCTGGTGGAACGGCTCGGTTTGTTCGGATGCAGGAGCCAAATGGCGGTCAGCCCAGAATTGCAAAGGCGCGCTAACGCCTTCGACCGCGCCGCGGTGGCGATGATCGTCGGTTGGTCATATTCGAGCCATCTGGGAGCACATCCCGAGCCAGGAGTGTCTCCCGCCGGCGTCACCGCTCGCTTGTTGGAGTCGGAGCTCACAAATCTCGGGGGTGATCTTGCGGCATGCTCGGCTTATCGGCTTGGGTCGGAAGCCGCGGGTGGGTTGAATGTCCCAACCCTGGTCGTGGCCGGAGCCCATGATCGAATGGCTGCGCTCGCCGGTGTCGTCGAGATGGCCGAGTCGATTCACGATGCGCGTTTGGTGGTCATACCCAATGGCGGACATTTCATGATCACCGATTCGCCGGATGCGGTTCGGACGGCCCTTTCGACGTTTCTGGCCAGCCCCTAACTGTTACCTTTGACCGCGCATGGACCATCCCTTGGAGTGGCTGACTCCAATCCTCGGCTATCTCCTTGGCGCCGTGCCCTTCGCATTTCTGATCGGGAAGTTGGCGGGGGTCGATCTTCGCAAAGCTGGAAGCGGCAACCCGGGTGCCGGCAATCTCACCCGGGTGGTGGGCGTCAAGGCAGGCGCGCTCGCCGCGGTGCTCGACGGGTTCAAGGGTTTGATCCCGATGCTGGTGCTCAAGAGTTTTAATTTCGGTCCCGCGGTGATCTCGATGACCGGTCTGGCGATCGTCATCGGTCATAACTGGTCGATCTTCATGGGCGGTCGATCCGGTCGCGGCCTGGCGCCGTCATCGGGGGTGCTGCTCGGCGTCGCCCCGGCTTTGATCGTCTGGCCTGGTGGCTGGTCGGTGGCAGGATGGAAATTTGGAGGCGGATTGGCCGGCTTCATCGCCTGGTCGTCGTTGCCGGTGCTTGCGGTGCTCTTCGACTACCCCGCTGCTTCGGTCCTCGCGTGTTTTGGCCTGGCCGTACTTTGCGTCGGCCGACGCATGCAAGGGAACCCTGGACGCATCCCCGGATTTCGAGCCGCCGTTCATCGAGCGATCTTCGACACTGACGGGATGGAAATGCCGGAAGCCGAGGAGCCGGCCCGAACCTGATGCGGCGCTTCCGTCGCCGCACCTTATTTGTCATCGCCGCAGTTGCTGCCCTTGGATACGCAGTAGTGCTGGTGATCTCGCTGCGCAATCTCGACCTCCCCCCGTTCGGCATCCCGGCCATCTTGTTGCTGCTTTTGGCAGGTGCTGCACAACTGGCGGGCCAGTATTTCTTCGCCCGACTCTTCCGTCACGGAGTGATCGAGTCGGGTGGGTCGGTTCCTATGCGGTCGGCTTTTCGGGCCGCGCTGGTGGGGTCGGGAGTCGCCCGGTTGATACCCGCCGGCGGTGCGGTCACCCCTGTGGCGATGGCGTGGATGGTGCGAGAAGAAGCCCGGGGCGCGGGAGGGGCCGCGATGGGGGCGACGGTCCTCAACTATTCGGGTCTGCTGGTCGGGACCGGCTTCGCTCTTCTCTGGGTGATCAACCGCGGGCTTTTCGATTCATTGGAGGCCGGCACCTGGGTGCTGGGCATCATCGCCATTCTCATCGGACTGTTGCTGATGTTTGGACTCCGTTTTATCGGCCTCTTGGGGAAACGTCTGCCGCACAAGTTGCGAGAGCGGATGGGCCCGCCAGCCGACAGCCACATCCCTGACGGTCGTTCCCAACTGTTTGCTTGGAGCCGGTTGGCCTTCGAGGCGTTTGCGCTTTTCGGGGTGATGCAGGCGTTCGGCATTCACTTGACTCCGATGCAAACGGCAGCCGCGTTCGGAGCCGGACAGCTGGCAGGCGGATTGCCGGGAACTCCGGGTGGCCTCGGCTTCGCCGAAGCCGGCCTGGTGGGCGCGCTCGCGGCCTTCGGGTTCGACGCCCAGATAACTTTGGGGCCGGTGCTGGTGTACCGGGTCGTTTCCTATTGGATCCCATTAGTGGGCGGGCTGGTGGCCGGCGGGTCGACGTTTCTCAAGGAGACGTCACTGCCTCCGGTCGCGAAGTGACCCGAACCCAAGTCAGTCTTTGCCAAGTCAGTCCTTAATCGGCCAATCGACTCTCGTGAGTTGTTCGGCTTCGCCCACCTCGGCGGGATCGTTGAGGTAGATCTCGCGCGGAGGTCCGGCCATTTCGTGCCCATGGTCCTGAATCCAACCGGTCAAGATGTGATAGGCAGGCGCGATCTCACCGTACGGGCCGTGGTGCACGGTGGTGGCCACGAGACCGCCAGGAAGTTCGACGCCGACAATGTCGCCTTCGCCAGCCACGAGAGTCGCGGTGGGAATGCACGGCAACTGTCACTTCGTAGGGCATGACGCCCTCCTCTCGTTCGATGAGTGCTTCGAGAAAGGCAAGGGTCCGTTGCTGTTGAGCGAGTCGCTCCGCCAGCCGGCGGCGATGCCCGTCGAGCAGCTTGCGAGTGATATCGGGTGAGTCATTCGCGCGCAGCTCTTTGATCTCATCGATCGGCATTTCGACACTGCGCAGGATCCGAATGGCTTCGGCGTGATTTGCTTGGCCAATTCGGTAGTAGCGATAGCCCGAGGACGGATCGACCCATGCTGGCTTGAGCAAACCGACGTTGTCATAGAAGCGGAGGACCTTGATCGACCATCCGTGAGAAGCGACCGATGGGTACCAGGTTTTCCAGCCTTCCTCCTTTCTAGGTGCCATCGTGACATATCCCCTAACAGGAGAGTCAAGGGGTTGCGTTACGAACGCCGGTAAGGATCAGGATGACGGCGCGGCCGAGTTGTGAGCCGCCCGATAGATCGGGAAGTCGTCGTCAGCGCGGGCAGGCCGTCCCGGCCCGGGGGGTCCGGCGAAGATCTGCGCCACCTCCATCCACTCTTGGGCAACCTCGCCCTCGATGACGAGATGGGTGTCGCGATAGTTGATTCGCTGGGTGACGACGAGGCAGAACTCCTCCACCGGGCCGGTGACCGAGTCGTTCGCGTCGTCGTTCCAGACTCGCGAGCGACCGCCGACCCCGCGTAAAGCCACCCTTACCTTCCGCTCAGGGGCGGGCAGGCCGCGATTGGCAAAGCTCCACGAGAAGGTCTTCACCCCGAGGTCGGCCACATTGAAAAGCCGGTTGGTTGGTTGCCTGGTAAGGCCCAGAGCATCGGCGATGTCCTGGCCATGAGCCCAGGTCTCCATCAGCCGCGCCGTCACCGCGTTTGTGGCTCGCATGGCGGGGCCATACCAGGCCAACCGCGAGTCTGGCTCGACCATGGCAAACGCGGTCAGCTCCTTCGCCCGCGCTTCTCGCCACCAAGCAAGCACCTCGCTCGGACTCAAGGCACGACCGCGGCCGGTGCCGATCGCCATGTACTCGTCGTAGTCGCCAGCGAGACGTTGGTTGACCTCTTCGGCAAACCCGGTCGGGTCCTCGATCGCTTGCGTCTGCCTTTCGTCGAAGAAGGCCAGATGCGAGACGGTGTCGCGAACGGTCCAGGGCGTCGCCGGCGTGGGCAGGTCCCAGTCGCCATCCTCGAGGCCGGTCAAGATCTGGTCGAGGTCTGACTGTTCCGCCTCGAGGCCTTCGATCAGTTCGCGCATCGGACGCAGTTAACCGGATCAGCCAGGTACACCACGAACCTAAGGCGATTTTGGTGGCTATGCCACCACCTAAACCTAAGGTTCGCGTGGTGGTTATGGCCGCAGGTCGAAACCGTCTCCGGCGAGGGGTCGCAGCACTCCGAAATGGCGACGATCCAAGGTGAGGATCGTCTGAGTGTTGAAGCGCTCAGCCAAAACCACCAGCGAGGCGTCGGCTATCCCGATTCCCAAGTCCTTGTATTGAGCGATCACGTCGATGGCTTTCTCCAGATCCGCTCTATCGAATTCAGCCAGCAGGTACGCCCCCGAAGCCAGCTCGTTGAGCACTGTTAGCTCGGCATCGATGCCCACTCTTGTCGCGATCAGGTAGTCGAGCTCTGCCACCACATAGGGAGACACGACCAACGGGTCACGTTCGGTTTCGACGATCGCTCGGACTCGATCGTGGGCCTCTTCACTGCGATTGAAGAAGGCGAGGAGGCCGCTGGTGTCGGCAATGATCACCGCTCGCCGAACCCGGACAGCAATTGATTAGCGTTTTCGGCGAACGGCTCGGACTCGAAAAGTCCTGGGTGGGGACGGGGATGAGTGGTTGCAGCCGCGATCGCCGCTCGGATTACCTCCGCCTCCGAGAAGCCCCGGCGGCGAGCCTCCCGCTCGACTGCTTCCTTGAGATCGTCGGAAAGGTAGATAGTTGTCTTCCGGGCCATGCCATATATGGTACCACCGGTGGCATCCGGCCGTTTCTTCCTAGCCCCCCGGCCTCTTGGCCGCGAGCTTGCGGTCGGATTCCGTGAGATAGCGCTTGCGAACGCGAATCGATTTTGGTGTCACCTCGACAAGTTCATCAGACGCGATCCACTCGATGGCCAGCTCGAGGGTGAGCTCACGATGGGGACGGAGGTTGATCGCTTCGTCAGCGTTGACCGTGCGGATATTGGTGAGTTGCTTGGGTCGGGTGGGGTTGCCGGGAAGCTCGGAACTTCGAGAGTTTTCGCCGATGATCATTCCCTCGTAGACGTCCTCGCCGGCGCCCACGAAGAGCTCACCTCGCTTTTGGAGATTGTCGAGGGAATAGGCGGTCGTGGTTCCGGCCCGGTCTGACATCATGGCGCCGCCATCTCGATGGGGCAGCTCCCCGGCCCAGGGCATCCAGCCGTCATGGTGTTGGTGAATGAGCGCGGTCCCGCGAGTGCCGGTCAGCAATTGCGAGCGAAAGCCGAGCAAGCCACGAGCCGGGGCGAGGATCGTGACGATGGTCCGTCCCCGGTCGCCGGGCCGCAACTCGAGAACCTGTCCCTTGCGAGGAGCGGCCGCCTGCGTAACGGTGCCGACGTGCTCGTCCGGAACATCTATCACCGCCCGTTCGACCGGCTCGTGGGGGCGGCCATCGATCTCGCGCAGGATCACCTCGGGTCGGCTCACCTGCATCTCGAAGCCTTCGCGCCGCATCGACTCGATGAGCACTGCCAGTTGCAGCTCCCCCCGGCCGGCGACTTCGATAACCTCGGGTGACGCGGTGGGCCCGATCCGAATCGAGACGTTGCCGAGCACCTCGCGCTCCAGGCGCTCCCGGATGTGACGAGACGTGAGGAATTTGCCCCCGTCCTTCCCGGCCAGCGGCGACGTGTTGACGCCGAACGTCATCCGGAGGACCGGCTCGTCGACCTCCAATCGAGGAAGGGCTTTCGGATCGACCGGATCGGCCAGGGTGTCGCCGATCTCGACCTCAGGAAATCCTCCGATTACGAAGAGGTCGCCGGCGGTCCGGGTTTCGACGTCGACCCGGCGTAGACCCTCGAAACCCATCAAGACGGTCAGCCGCCTCCGCAGCGGAGGTTCATCGGGGTCGGCGTGACAGAGCGCCACCTGCTGCCCGGCGCGCAAAGTGCCTTCGACGACTCGACCGATCGCGAGGCGACCCAGATAGTCCGAAGCATCGAGGTTGGTGACCAAGGCCTGGAGGGGAGCCATGGCATCTCCACCCGGAACCGGGATCTGCTCGATAATCGCATCGAGCAGCGGTGCCAAATTGGCCCCCTCGCCCGGTATCCCGATGCCGGATATCGCCTTTCCTTGTCGCGCAATGGTGGAGACTATCGGGAACTCGATATGAGCATCCGTGGTGCTGAGATCAAAGAAAAGCTGGTAGATCTCGTCGATCACCTCGTTCGGGCGGGCGTCCGGACGATCGACTTTGTTGAGGACCAGCACCGCGGGGAGGTGACGATCGAGGGCTTTCGATAATACGTAGCGGGTTTGCGGCAGCGGTCCTTCGGCGGCGTCGACAAGCAGCAGGATTCCGTCCACCATGGCCAGGGCCCTTTCAACCTCGCCTCCGAAGTCCGCATGACCGGGGGTGTCGACGAGGTTGATCCGCGTCCCTTTCCACATCACTGAGGCCGCCTTGGCCAGAATCGTGATGCCGCGCTCGCGTTCTTGATCGGAAGAATCCATCACCCGCTCGACGCGGGTTTCGTGAGATCCGAAAACGCCGGTGGCCTCGAGCATGGCATCAACCAAGGTGGTCTTGCCGTGATCGACGTGCGCGACTAATGCGAGGTTGCGAAAAGGGTGACTGTCTTGCAATCAGCCACTTCCAGCCAACTGCTTTAAAGCCTTGATCAAAGCGTGGTTGCCTTCCTGGCCGTGACCCGAGGCTTGTAATACCCGGTACATCTGGAAGATCAAAGAGGTGGCAGGAAGCGGTGTCCCCAACGCATCGGCGGTATGGAGGACCAGGCGCAAATCCTTCTGCTGGAGATCGATGGTGAAGCCCGGCCGCCAATCGTTGGCGATCATCTGCGGGCCGCGGTTGGTCAGCATCCAGGAGCCGGCGGCGCCGACTTTGATCGCCTCGAGAGTGGCCGGGAGATCGAGCCCGGCGGCTTCGGCGAAGAGCAGGGCCTCGGAGGCGGCCATCTGATTGCCGACGACGAGAATTTGGTTGACCAGTTTGGCCATTTGACCGTTTCCGACCAGGCCGAGATGAGTGATGCTTGTCGAGTAGGCAGAGAGGTACGGTCGCACCCGCTCCAGGTCGGCCTCATCGCCTCCCACCATGGTTGAGAGGGTTCCCCGTGCTGCCCCTTCGGAGCCACCACTCACCGGGGCATCGAGCCAGGATTGCTCTGGCAGGGACGCGGCGAGGCGTCGGGTTTCGAACGGGGAGATGGTCGAGTGATCGACGATGAGCTGGCCCGGTTGCAGGTGGGGGCGTAGTCCTTCGATGACCTCGACCACGTCCGGGGTGTCCGACACGCAGATAAAGAGGAGATCTGATTTTTCGGCCAGCGTTTCTAAGTCCGGGACCTCGTTGGCACCATCGGGTGACTTGCCGGGGGTGCGATTCCAGACAGTCGGAGCATGTCCCGCCTTGATCAAATTGCCGACCATGCCGCTGCCCATTATCCCCAGGCCGATGAATCCGAGCCGCTCACCCATCGTCTGTCACCTTATCGGTTAGCTTTCGAGGGTGACCGAGCCCACCCCCCCGATCGTCAAACAAGCCTCGCGTTGGCCATACGCATTGGTGGCGATCACTGCCCTTTTGTTGCTCGCCGGCTGGCTGGCGGTTCGGGGGGTGGTTAGCGCGATCCCGACAGTCGATGACATCACTCAGGCGGTGGAAGGCGAACCCTTCGAGAACGTCGGTCCGACCGTCATCAGATCGATTCGCGATCTGGCCAACCTCACCACCGTCGAGTACGTCGAATACACGATCGTCGAAAAGGGCACGAATTCAGGGATCCTCAACTGGGCGACGGGTGACTCGTTGACTCTTCTGGCGGTGGCCCGGATCGGGGCCGGGGTCGACCTTTCCCAGCTCGACTCGCAAGCCTTCGATGTCAATATCGAAACCGGCGAGGTGACAGTACGTCTGCCGGAGGCGGTGATCCAGTATGTCGCGGTCGACAACGACGCCACCCAGGTGTTGGACCGCACCACCGGGGTCTTCACCAAAGGCGATCCCCGGCTCGAAACCGATGCCCGCAATGTGGCTGAGGACGTTCTGGTCGAACAGGCCGTTACCTCGGGAATCATCGACGAGGCCCAGGAAAACGCCGCCGAGGTCATCACCAATTTTCTGCTCGGGCTCGGCTACGCCGACGTGCGAGTTGTGCAAACCGGCTGAATGTCGGGACTGGAGGAGGAACTCGACCGCATCGCCGCCGAATCGGGTTTTTCGGGCGTCGTTCGAGTCGATCGCGAGCAGCGAGTGGAGGTTCTCAGGGCGTACGGGCTCGCCCATCGCGGTTATGGGATCTCCAACGAGATCGACACTCGCTTCGCAATCGCCAGCGGGACCAAAGGACTCACCGCGCTCACCGTGGTCAGCCTCATCGATAGCGGAGACCTCGAGCTCGACAGTCGGGCGCGCTCGGTGCTCGGCAATGACCTGCCGCTCATTGGAGATGACGTGACCATCGAGCATTTGCTCGCCCACCGCTCGGGAATCGGTGACTACCTCGACGAGGAGGACGAAATCGAACTGACCGCCTATCTCATGCCGGTCTCGGCCCATGAGCTCGCCGAAACCGAGGACTATCTGGGATGGCTCGACGGGCACCCGACCAAATTCAAACCGGATGAGCGGTTCGCTTACTGCAACGGGGGATACGTAGTGCTGGCGGTGATCGCGGAACGAGTGAGTGGCTCTGGAGGTCGTTGCTGGCTGGCGAAATCGTGCCGAAGAAGTGGGTCACGGAGATGCTCCGACCACGCAGCCAAAGCTCGGAAGGGGGAGATCGGCGACACCGGCGTTTCCTTTCGAACTGTCCACGATCCGGGCAAGGCCATCACCCACACAGATCATGTCCAACACGACCGACGGCGCCTGGCCGGTGACGAACTTCCTTGCCGAGGCAACTCTCCCCTGGCGGTAGCCGGGGGAGTACCCGAGCGCAGCGAGGGGGAGGGGGCCCCGTCGCGAGCTTTGCTCAATCGACGACGACGACCACCTCGCCAGCCGCGACTTGATCGCCCGCCGTCACTCGCACCTCTCGAACGATGCCTTTGTGATGAGCCCGCAAGCTGTGCTCCATCTTCATCGCTTCAAGGACTAAGAGAACCTGGCCCTCATCGATTGACTCACCGTCCACGACGTTGACCTTGATCACTTTTCCGGGCATCGGGGCGTGGAGACTTCCCGCGTCTTCTTCCACGGTCGCGGCCGAGAATCGGTCGTCTTTGACAAGTCGCGCGTAGCCTCCGGGACCGTCGACGTGAACCGTCGATCCAACCGCGTTGACATTGAACCAGAGCAGATGGTCGCCCTCTCGCAACCCCACTCGCGTCGAGGTAGCAGAGTGGATCTGGATGCCGTTGCCAACCGAGCTGGTGAATTCGTCCCCAAATCGAAACCCCACCCGGAGGACTTCGCCGCCGACTGTGAAGGTCGTTTCCTGCAGTTGCGAGGGATTGTTGCGCCAGGCGGGACGAAGGCCGGGCAGCAGGCGCTTTCCGTCCGTTGACGATGAGGCCACGGCTGCGGCCAGAGCCGCCAGCGAGCGCTCCTTGCTACTCGGCAATGAGGCTCCCAATTCGGCGGGGGAGTGGCGCTCGAGAAAACCGGTGTCGGTGTCGCCGGCGAGAAATTCGGGATGACGGAGGAGGCGGATCAATAGCTCCCGGTTGTTGACCGGCCCATGGATCCGAGCCGTCTGAAGGCTTTGGGCGAGAAGCGCGGCAGCTTCTTCGCGAGTCTCTCCCCAGGCGATCACTTTGGCGATCATCGGGTCGTAGAAGCTGCTGATCTCAGCACCACTCTCGACGCCGGCATCGACTCGGAGACCGATCAGCTCATCAAACTCGAAGCGGTCGATGCGACCACTCACCGGGAGAAAGTCGTGCATTGGGTCCTCGGCGTAGAGCCGCACTTCGATCGCATGTCCAAATCGAACGGGCTCGAGCAGTTCGTCGGTGAGAACCTCGCCGTTGGCGACTTTGATCTGCCAGCGAACCAGGTCAAGCCCGGTGATCTCCTCGGTCACGGGATGCTCCACCTGGAGGCGGGTGTTCATCTCGAGGAAGTAGAAGTCGCCGCGGTCATAGACAAACTCCACCGTGCCCGCGCTCTGGTAGTTCACAGCCTTGGCCGCGGCGATGGCAGCGTCGCTCATCTTCTGGCGAGCGGTGTCGTCGAGAGCGGTGGATGGTGACTCTTCCAGGATCTTTTGGTGGCGGCGCTGGATTGAGCACTCCCGCTCGAAAAGAGCAGCAACGTTGCCGTGATTGTCGCCAAAGACCTGGATCTCAATGTGGCGCGTGCTGTCCAGGTAGCGCTCGATAAACACGGTGCCATCGCCAAAGGCGGAAACCGCCTCCCGCTGGGCTCCCGCCACCGCCTCGGAAAGCTCACTTTCGGATCGAACGATCCTCATCCCTTTGCCGCCACCACCGGCCGACGCCTTGACCAGCAGCGGGTAGCCGATCTTGTCGCCGGCGCGATCGATCTGATCCGCGTCGAGCCCGCTCAGGTCGATGGACGAGAGAGTGGGCACACCGGCCGCTTCGACGGTGCGCTTGGCTTCGAGCTTTGATCCCATGGCCCGAATCGAGTCGGGCGAGGGACCGATCCAAGTCAAGCCGGCGTCGATCACCGCTTGGGCAAAGTCGGCGTTCTCCGAGAGGAATCCATACCCGGGGTGGACGGCATCGGCGCCGGTGATCGAAGCTGCTTCGAGCAGCCGATCGATCCTCAGGTACGACTCGGCTGGCGTGTTTCCGCCAAGCGCAAAGCCTTCATCCGCCTCGGCCACGAAGGGCGCTTCGGCGTCCGCCTCGGAGAACACCGCCACCGTTCCGATCCCCATCGATCGGCATGTGCGAAAGATGCGCCGGGCGATCTCGGCCCGGTTCGCCACAAGCACCTTTCTGATCACCTCGCCATTCTTATCTGACATCCTTGGCCGAAACGAAATTTGTCAGTACATCAGTGCCCTAGGCGAAATTTGTTACCACATCCGCGTTTTCCGCCGATGTGGTGCCGAATTTGCTGTAGACCATGGATGTACTGCCAAATTTGAGGTGCGATGCGCTAAGTGTTGCTGATCAGGATGACCAGAGCCCGATGATCGCCCGCCGACGGACCCGCGTCATGTAAAATTCGGCAGGTGAGGAACGCCTAAAGCGTTCTTTGGCGCCACCGCGCCGGAAACCGCATCGCTGGTGCCGAATTAGGCAGACGGCGTTCCTGTGGCGCCAAATTATGGCGCGGATCTGAGCCGAGCTCTCCTTTCCTTTGCCGAGGATCCCAATCCCAGTCGGGAGACACCTGT
Source organism: Acidimicrobiia bacterium (assembly GCA_050997725.1). Classification (GTDB taxonomy): domain Bacteria; phylum Actinomycetota; class Acidimicrobiia; order Spongiisociales; family ZC4RG35; genus JACCTH01. The sequence goes on along the minus strand of JBPCQV010000014.1, from coordinate 2,136 downwards.
CTGACCGCGGGGGACCTCCTTACCCGGCTGTTCGCCGGTTAGCTAGCGGCGGGCGATACTTGGATCCAGGTCGATCCAAAGCGAGGGCGACCGGACCTCGATCAGGTTTCGGGTAGTTATCCCCGATCTGGCCGCTATGCGGCGGCCTCGCCGGAGTCAGGCGACACTTGCAGCCCGGAAACGTCGACAGCTTCGAACGCCGAACCGGGAATTGCCTTGAGCTCGCGCAGGATGTCGTTGTTCCAGCGCTCGTCGGGGGCGCCGGAGATGTACCAAGCCGATCCGTTGTCGGCGAGGATCAACCCGTACTGTTTCATCGCGGTGAGGATCACCTGGATCTCGGGAGAGAACCCGGAGATATCGAACGACGCGTTGAGCCGGAACCGCTGGCCCATCGGGGGAAGGTCGGGGTCGGTGCTCGACGATGCGTAGTGACGAGCGGGCCAGACATAGGCGCGCTGGGTGCTGGGCGCGGTGAACCGGATCGCATGGCCAATGAACCCCGCCGCGACCTCGTCGTAGCGCACCAAGCCAGGGAAGATCGGGAGGCCGGCGGCGTCGGCTGAAGTCCATCCGTCCGGGCGGAGAGTGTTGGAATTGAGGTCATAAGCCGCTCCAGAGTCGGCGTTCCACGAACCATCCGTCTGTGGAAAAGCGCGATACAGCTCATAGAGACGGCAGCCCGCGTGGTCGACGACGAGGACATGACGATCGCCGTCACTGCTGGGACCGCCCTCGATTGGAGCAGCAGACGGAATCGGGAACGGTCCCGGATCAGACTCGTCCCCATAGACTGTGTAGTTGATCGCGACCAGCGGCTGGGAAGCGTCGACCTCGACAAATGGGATGCCGATTGGTGAGTCGGTGTCCGGCGGCCACACGCCTGAGCCAAAATCGGGATGAAGGGTGGCCGCGAAGCCAATCGAGCTGATGTACGCGGCTGAATTCGCGGCAAGCGGCAAGCCGTCAATTCTCGTGTTCCAGATGTTGTTGGCGGGAAGAATCGAACAACCGCTTGCCGGGGGAAGCGGGATGGGGGAGAGGCCTTCGGCTCTGACGAGGAACGAAGCCATCTGTTCTCGCAGCACCGGGTTGAGTGGGCAGAACAGTCCAGTCGCGCACCCCGCGGTTATCCCCGAGACGGCCAAACGATTGATGTGGTCCTCGAAAGGCGAACCTTCGTCATCACTAAACGAGTCGCTCTTGGTCTCACCCAAGGCGTAGCCGCGGGTCAGAAACGCAGCCATCTGCTCGCGGGTGATCGAGGCGTTAGGGCAGAAGGCGTCTAATGCACAGCCCGACGTGATGTGGGCTGCGGCGAGTCGGTTGATCGAGTCTTCATATGGCGAGCCGTCGTCATCGGTGAAGTGATCGGCCGTGGTGGCCGGCAGCACCAGCGCCCTGGTGAGAAAGGTTGCCATCTGTCCACGAGTAACCGGCTCGGATGGACAGAACCGAGCCGGGGCGCAGCCGGCGGTGATCCCCGCGGCGAACAAAGCCTCGATGTCAGGCTCGTGGGGATTGCCGTTGTCGTCTGTGAAGGTGCCACCGGGAGGCAGAGCTCCGGTGAGAAGAACCAGCAACGCCAAATAGGAGGCCGCCCTCCTCAGTCTCTTCATTCGACCGTTATCGGCCGAAGCGATCTGCGAATTGACCTAGGTGATCGAGATCAGGCCGTCCGACTTCCACTTGATCGAACAGCCAAGCGAGGGTTTCTGCTCGGTCCTCACCTCGTCGCCGGCGAGCATGTCGTCCACCGCCGCCCGCAGGCTCTCGCCGGTTACAGGAATCTCATTGCTCGGTCGCGCCTCGTCGAACTGGCCGCGGTAAACGAGCTCTTGATCGGTATCGAAGAGGAAGAAATCTGGGGTGCAGGCCGCAGTGAACGCCGCCGCCACCGCCTGTGACTCGTCGTAGAGAATCGGGAAGTTGATCCCGATCTCGGCTGCCACGCGAGCCTGGTTCTCGGGCGCATCTTCGGGATACGCACCGACGTCGTTGGCAGCGATGCCGACGATGCGGAGCTCGGTGTTCTCGTAGGCCTTGCCGAAGTCGGCCAGCCCGTCCTGGATTCGTTTCACATAGGGGCAGTGGACGCAGAGAAAGACGACCAGGAGCGGATGACCGTCAAACGTG
>JBPCQV010000232.1:0-6538 GCA_050997725.1 Acidimicrobiia bacterium | reverse complement strand
ACCAGCGGCAACCGGCCCCGACTCGATCGCCGTGTCGAGATGGGTGCCGATGTAGGTGTTCCCATCATCTCCATAGAGGCGGAACTGCAGCCCGCCAACCGGGCCGGTCAAGACTTCGAGCCAGCCCCCGACCGGCGCCCTGACCGGAGCTCCGTAAGCCGCAAACAAGTCATTGCCAACGTGGAAACGGCCCCCGGTGCGAGGAAAGCCCCAATCGTTGAAATAGCTCGCGGCGGCCACCGGGCAAATCCAACTGCTCGCGGCGCCAGGCACCGTTAGCTCCTGGCCAACCCGGATCAGATTGGGATTGGCGATGCCATTGGCGCCTACCAGGGCTGACACCGAGGTGCCGTAGCTCGCCGCCACCGCGGCCAGGCTGTCGCCGGGCGCGACGACATGGACCGCGGCTGAGTTCGGCGCCGCGGCAGTCACTGTCGGAGTCTCGGGGCCGCTCAATCTGAGGGCAGTGCCTACATAGATGAGCGAGAGATTCGTGATCCCGTTAATGGAGGCCAAAGTCGCCGCGTCGAGGCCGTGTTGGTCGGCAATGCCGGCGAGGGTCTCACCGGGGGCGACGACGTGGGTGCCGCCATCGGCGCCGCCCGCCACTGCCAGCACCTGACCCGGACGAATGAGGTCGGGGTTGCTGATCGCGTTGGCTGCGGCAAGGTCGGACACCGTGACGCCGAAATTGGAGGCGATAACGCCGAGGGTGTCGCCGGGCTGGACGGTGTAATCGGCGCTGGCCGCAATGACGGCAATGCCAGCCACAGTCAGAGCAGCGAAAAGGCGATGCCACCTGATAGGGGTCCGGGCGAGGTGACGCCCTCTCGAGGAATCCTGTGTTATGGCGTCCAAGACGCCCCCTTCCGGCCCCTGTCCGCCCGGACAGACCCGAACCTTAGCCCAGAAGGAAACGGTGTCGCCGTTATCTGATGCTCGCCGCCAGATAGTCCAACCGCACATCGCCACCTTCGAGCAACCGGCGGTGAAAGTCCTTGAGATCGAATGTGGCGCCTTGCTCCGACTTCAAATCGTCGCGCATAGCGAGGATCGCCCGCTCCCCTACTTTGTAAGCGATCGCTTGCCCGGGCCAGCCCAAGTAGCGCTTGGTCTCCGACTCGGCTTGGTCGACGGGCAAGCCGGCGATGCGATGCAGCATCTGCACTCCGGTCTCGAAGTCCCATTTGCCGCCGGGGTTGATGAGCCCGTCGGCGGGAATGTCGAGATCAAGATGACTGCCAATGTCGATCACTACTCGGGAAGCGCGTAGCTGTTGTCCGGCGAGCATCCCCAGCAGATACTGCGGCTGGTCAAAGTAACCGAGCTCATCCATCAGTCGCTCGGTGTAGAGCGCCCAGCCCTCCCCATACCCGGAATGCCAAATGATGACTCGGTGCGCTCGCGTGAGCTTCTCATTCTGCGCCATAGCGGTGCCCACCTGGAGATGATGTCCGGGAAAGCCTTCGTGGTAGCCGGTAGTCACCTCTCCCCACAACGGAAGCTGCTGGCGATCGCCGAACGAGTACCAGATCCCCCCCGGGCGGCTGAAGTCCTCACTGGGAGGCAGGTAGTAGGCGCCGAGCGCGGCTCCGGGAGGCACCAAGTTGACGGTCACCTGACGAATCTGGGCGGGCACGTCGAAATGAACTCCGTCGAGCTGGCCGAGGGCTTGGTCCTGCAGCGACTGGATGAACTCGACGAACTCCTCGGGGCTGGCCGTTAGGTATTGAGGGTCGGTCTCGAGCAAGTCGATCACCCCGTTCAGATCAAGCTCCGGGTCGATCTGTTTGGCCACCTCGATCATCGCCCGGTTGATTCGGTGAACTTCGGTCCAGCCCCATTCATAGGTCTCGACCGGATCGATAGTCATCCCCAGAAAACGATCGGCTTCCACGACGTAGCGGTCGCCGCCGACCCCGTCGGCTGCCACCGCATCGCCGGCGTAGACCTGCTCGAGATAATCGGCGAAGTTCGCCGCTGCCGCCCGACCAGCATCGACCGCACTCTTAACGCGATCGGCTCGGTTGGGATGAGATTGGCTGGCCTGGGCCACAAGCCCGAGCCACTTCGACTCCCCTCCCGCCAGATGACGCAACTGTTCGACCACGGATGCCACCTGCCGGCGCGCGGAGACGTGGCCGGCGGCGCGCCCTTCGTCGAGGGTTTCGCGCCAACCCGCAAGCGGTTGATCGACAGTTTCGAGCCGGGTGGCGATGTTGTCCCACCCCTCCTCGCTGTCGGTGTTCATCAGGTCGAAGATGTCTCGCACCTCGTCGACCAGCCCGGCCACGTGGCGAACTCCGTAATACCGGGAACCGCGGTCATAGGCGCTGAGCTCCTCGTCCAGATGGTCGCTCAATACCCGCCGGCCGTGCTGATGCCAGCGATCGGTGTTGCCGTTCATTTTCTCGACCCGCCTGCGATAGTTGCGCGTGAGTTCATGCATGTCGGCCGACCCCCCCGGCGACGTGTCGTTCCAGAGATGGTCACTCCCGGGGAGGCCCAGGTAGGTGGCGGTTTCCGGCGCCATCGCAACCATGTCATCGATCAGGTTCGAGGAAAGTTCGTAGATATCAGCCACACGCTGACCTTACCCTGGCAACCGTGAGTCAACCTCTGGACGTCATCCCGGTTCGCGCCGAGGAGCGGTTCCCGGTCGACCGATTGGCCGCCTATCTCGAAGGCAAGGTGGCAAGGACCGAGGGCACCCCGACCGTCGGGCAGTTCGCTGGCGGGCACGCCAATCTCACCTACCTTTTGACCTATCCGCGAGTCGAGTTGGTGCTTCGGCGACCACCCCTGGGACCGGTTGCCCCCGGCTCGCACGACATGTCACGGGAATACCGAGTCCTGTCCCGCCTCCACCGATCCTTCTTCCCCGCGCCCGAAGCCTTCCTCTTCTGCGACGACGTCGAAGTGATTGGAGCGCCGTTCCTGGTGATGGAACGCAAAACCGGCGTGGTGATCAGGAACGCGGTGCCGGCGATGTTCGGCTCGGGCGAGGACCCAGTGGCCAATCGTCAGCTCTCGGAGGTCGTTGTCGACACATTGGCCGACCTCCATTCAATTGACCCCGCTTCGTGCGATCTCGCCGACCTCGGCCGCCCCGATGGTTTTCTCGGCCGCCAAGTCGAGGGTTGGATCACTCGCTGGGAAGCCGCCCAGCACGAGCCGAACCCGCTGGCCGATGAGCTCGCGAACTGGATACGAACCCGTCTGCCGAGATCACCGGCGCCAACGATCATCCACAATGATTGGCGGCTCGACAATATGGCCGTCGATCCCTCCGACCCAGGTCGTTGCACGGCTGTCTACGACTGGGACATGTGCACCCGCGGCGACCCGCTGGCCGACCTGGGAACGGTCATGGGCGTTTGGTACGAGGCGGACGAAATCCCCGCCACCCTCAACCCGATGCCCACCTCGGTCCCCGGCTTCATGTCCCGCGCCGTCGCGATCGAGCGTTATGCCGAAAAGTCAGGCGCTGACCTCCGCGACTTCAACTGGTACCTCGTCTTCGGCACCTGGAAGCTGGGCGTGGTGCTCCAGCAAATCTTCATCCGCTGGCATCGGGGCCAGACCCACGACGAACGCTTCGCGTCGATGGGCGAAGGCGCGCAACGCCTCTTCGAACTGGCCGCCGCCCGTCGAGCGTGACGAACCGCTACCAAACCTAAGGCGATTTTGGTGGCTATACCACCATGCAAACCTTAGGTTCGGTTGGTGGTGGGCGCGAAGATGGGTTGGTGCGCCACCACGATCAGGTCCTCGACCCCACTAGGTCTGAGGAGTTTCGGAAGAACGCCCATGCGCTGGTCGACTGGATCGCCGACTATCTCGAGCGGTCAGCCGACCTGCCGATTGTTCCCGCGGTCAGTCCGGGCGAGCTGAAGGCTCGCCTCCCGGCATCGGCGCCCGAAGCGCCGGAGCCGTTCGATGAGCTCATGGCCGACCTCGATCGGATCGTGGTACCCGGATTGACCGGATGGCAGAACCCTGTTTGGTTTGCCTACTTCCCCGGCAATTCGTCACCGGCTTCGCTCCTCGCCGAGATGGCGACAGCGGCATTTGGCCAGCAAGGAATGATGTGGTCGACGAGCCCTATTGCGACCGAGCTGGAGATGGTCGTCCTCGATTGGCTGGTTGATCTGCTCGGGCTTCCGCAAGGTTGGAAGATGTCGGGCCCGGGTGGCGGAGCGATCCAGGTGAGCGCGTCGGATTCATCACACCTGGCGCTCGTGGTCAGTCGTCACCGCGCCCAAGCGGCGACCCCAATCGATCAGCTCGTGGCTTACACCAGCGCCCAGAGCCATTCCTCGATCGAGAAGGGGGCTCGAGTCGCGGGCTTCAAGCATTTCCGCGCTATCGACGTCGATGACGAGTTCGCCATGCGACCCGAGGCGTTGGACGCGGCGATCGCGGCTGATCGAGAGACGGGACTTGTCCCCGCCTTCGTCTGCTCGACGATCGGCACGACGGGCACCACCGCCACCGATCCCATTGAGCCCACCGCGGCCATCGCTCGTCGTGAAGGAATGTGGCATCACGTCGATGCTGCCTTTGTCGGTAGCGCGATGATTTGTCCCGAGTTCCGGGTGCACCAGCTTGGGCTCGAGCTGGTCGACAGCTACGTGTTCAACCCCCACAAATGGCTCTTGACCAATTTCGACTGCTCGGTTTTCTACGTTGCCGACCGCCAGCCGCTCCACGAGACCCTGAGCATCGTGCCGCCGTATCTACGAGCCGCCGCGGCGACATCGAGCGAAGTGGTCGACTACCGAGATTGGCAGGTGCCGCTCGGCCGGCGGTTCCGAGCTCTGAAGCTGTGGTGGGTATTGCGTTACTACGGCGCCGAGAGTTTGCGGAACATGATCCGCCGACACGTCGCTCTTGCTCATGACCTCGCGGCCCGTATCGAGGCAGAGCCCGACCTGGAGCTGGTGGCACCCGCCCGTTTTTCGCTGGTCTGCTTTCGCCATCGCGCCGGGAACGAAGCCACCGATCGGATTGTGGAGGCAATCAACTCCAGCGGCGCCTCTTACGTCACTCCATCTTTGATTGGCGAGCGACGATTCATTCGCGTCTCGATCGGCCAGACCTACACCGAAGCCGAACACATCGACCGACTCTGGAAGTCGATCCTTGGCGTCCTCTAACCCTCGGGCAGCGTCCCCAGGGTGACGCGAACGGTGATGGCTTCGCCGTTGCGAATCACATCGAGGATGACTTCATCGCCCGGGAGATAGCTGCGAACTCGAGCGGCAAGGTCGGAGATTGAGAACACTGCCAGCGTATCGACCGCGGTGACGATGTCTCCGATCTCGAGACCCGCGGCCCCCGCGGCGCTCCCCGGGACCAGCTCGGTGATGACCGCCCCGCTTTGGGCACCAGTCGCGTCGTCGCCGGTGACGCCGAGATAGGCCGTCTCAATCGGAGTTCCGGCAACGATGTTCGACGCGAACTCGTAGGCATTGCTGATCGGCACCGCGAACCCGACCCCGGAGTTGGAGCCGGTGACCGTGATGATCTCGATGTTGACTCCGATAACTCGCCCGTCCCTATCGGCCAATGCACCCCCGCTGTTTCCCGGGTTGATAGGCGCGTCTGTCTGGATCAGCACCTGGGCGCTGTTGAAATCCAGCACCGGGCGATTTACCGCCGACACCACCCCCGACGTCACCGTCTGATCAAGACCCCACGGGCTCCCCAGGGCTACGGCCAATTGACCCACTTGCAACTCCACGTCGAGGGCAAGTTGGGCCACCGGGATCCCTTCGGTGTCGACCGACACAACCGCGATGTCGTGGGCAGGGTCGGAGCCCACCACCGTGCCTTCGCTTTGCGATCCGTTGGCAAAACGCACCGACACCGTGTTAGAGCCCTCAACAACGTGGGCGGCGGTGAGGACATAGCCATCCTCGTAGACGAAGCCCGAACCCAAGCCTGACCCCGTCGCGATGTGGACCATCGAAGGCAAAAGCGCCTCCGCCACGGCCGCCACCGGCTCGTCGGTCGCCTCCACCGTCGGCGTCGTCGCCTCGGCGGCTTGCGCGATCGTCGGTTGGGTGGTCGCCGCTGACGGTTCGTCGTTTTCGCTCAGGAACCAGCCGAGCCCGACGCCGCCGAGCAGGAGGACCAAACCAACCAGCAAAGCCATGAGCGAGGAAGGTCGCCGCGGGGCGGGTTCCGGCGTTGGCACCACCTCGACCGCCACTTCGGTGGGCTCGTCAGAATTGATTCGGGTTTCGTCGTTGATCATGGACCCTCCTGGAAAGAACGTATGCCCCGATGACTAAACATCTTCTAAAGCGTGGCTGAGAATTGTCAGAGAGCCGGCGGGCCACTGAAACCGATCACCGGCCCGAGCCGGCCGCGCAACGGGTCGTAGTCCGGGCAAGCCGTCTCGGATCCGTCCGGCAGCCACATCACCATTGTCGCCCCCTGGTCGGAGAAGATCTCGAACGCGCCGCGGTGCATCCTGGTTACCTGCTCAACAATCCCGAGACCCAAGCCGGTCCCGTCGCCACCCGAAAAC
>JBPCQV010000196.1:0-12822 GCA_050997725.1 Acidimicrobiia bacterium | reverse complement strand
CGTCTCTGCTTGGACCATCCCCTCCTCGGCCAAAGCCAGCGTTTCCAGGGCCGTTGTGGCCCCGTCGACGGTCGTGGCGAGAGTGGTGGTGAGAAGGTCGAGGGTCTCGGAGGTTGAGCGCCCGAAGCTCGACAAGAGCAGCCAACTGGCGATCACCGCCATGATCCCGAGGAAAACCCCAACGATCCCTCCCCAGTACCAAACCTTGGCCAGCCAGATTGGGGGGGCATACCTGAGTCGGCGAGATGTCATGGAGTGCTTCGGCATGATTTCGACATCTGGGGTTGAGGCTCCGTACGATCGGTGAGTGACCGACACTAACTATCGGCCTGGATTGGAAGGCGTGGTTGCTGCCGAGACGGCTCTGAGCAAGGTCGACGGCCAGAACGGCCGGCTGGTTATTGCCGGCTATCAACTCGAGGACTTGGCCGCGCAGGCATCGTTTGAGGAAGTCTGCTTCCTGCTTTGGCACGGCACACTTCCCGGTCAATCGGAGCTGGAGGAGTTTCGAACCTCCATGGCCGAGTTTCGAGTCCTCCCCTCGGCGACGCATTCTCTCCTCGAGCAGGCGGCCCATCACAAGGTGAGCCCGATGGACGCCCTTCGCATGGCCGCGGCCACCTTTGACCTCGATCTGGGCGAGGGCCAGGAGATCGACGAGCTCACGCGGGCGAAAGCGATCACCGCCCGGGTCCCGCCGGCCATCGCCACCTATTGGCGCTATCTGCAAGGACTCGAAGCGATCGGACCTCGCCAGGACTTGGGTCGGAGCGCCAACTACCTTTACATGCTCACCGGCCTTGAGCCCGGCCCGGCGACAGTGCGGGCGTTGGAGACCTACCTCAACACCGTTGCCGATCACGGCCTCAACGCTTCTACCTTCGCCGCCCGAGTGATCATCGCCACCGAGTCGGACATGGTTTCGGCGGTGACCGGGGCGATCGGCGCCCTCAAAGGTCCGCTCCATGGAGGCGCCCCAGGACCGGCTCTCGACATGGTTTTCGAGATCGGCGAAGCGGAACGGGCCGAGCAATACATCAGATCAAAGCTTGATCGAGGTGAGCGGCTGATGGGCTTCGGCCATCGGGTTTACAAGGTGCGTGATCCCCGTGCGGATGTCCTCGCGGCGGCGGCGGAAGCGATGTTTTCCACCGAGGGCGACATGCATCTGTACGAATTGGCCAAGGAAGTTGAATCGACCGTGCTCGCCCTTTTGGAGGAGTTCAAGCCCGGAAGGAACCTGAAGACCAACGTCGAGTTCTTCACTGCCTTGTTGCTACATGGGATCGGCCTCGAGATCCCCCTCTTCACCCCGACCTTTGCGGCGGGCCGGGTGGCTGGATGGATTGGCCATTGTCTAGAACAGCAGCGGACCGCTCGCTTGATCCGCCCCGACTCTCGCTACGTCGGTCCGAATGACCTCGCGTGGGTACCGATCGAACAGCGACCCTAGGCCAAACTGACTTCAACCATCGGAGCGTTAGCGACGAGGTTCTCGAGTCCGGCCTGATCGACGTACCAACGGGTTTCGCGGCTGGCGAAGAAGCGGCGCCGATAGTCGAGGTCATCGATGACGGTTGCTATGCCCGGGAAATCTCCTTCGGGCGCATGAATGATGAGCTTGGGATCGGTTCGAAGATTCGCCAGCCAATCGCGAGGTCCAGGAGTGCCGGTGATGATCAGCCGGTCCTCGAAAAAGAACCACCAGATTTCGACGCGTCGCCACGTGCCGCTGCGACGGCCAATGGTCGAAAGGTCGATGGTCCGATGTCGAGCGAGATCTGCAGCGTCCACCAGGGCGACGTACTCTCGTCGCCATGAGATTTGGTGTCCAGCTTCCGGAAACCGAGTACGTCGCCACCTGGCGCGAGATGGAGGACATGGCGCGGGTGGCGGAAGAAGTCGGGCTCGACTCGCTCTGGGTTGGTGACCATCTCCTGTATGACGAGGGCGAGGAGCGGTCGGGACCTTGGGAGGCATGGTCTCTGCTGGCGGGTCTCGCCGCGGTGACCGAGCACATCGAACTCGGCCCGCTGGTAGCAGCGCTTCCTTTTCACGCTCCGGCAGTGTTGGCCAAAGCCGCGGCCACGATCGACGAGATCTGCGGTGGACGCTTCATTTTCGGAATTGGCGCGGGCTGGAACGAGGTCGAGTTCACTGCGTTTGGCCTTCCCTTTGAGCAGCGAGTAAGCCGCTTTGCGGAGGCCTTCGAGATCATTCGCCGATTGCTTGCCGGCGAACGGCTCGACTTCGACGGAAAGTTCTATCGCCTCAAGGGATGCGAGCTTCTGCCGCGACCGCCTCGTCCCGGTGAGATGCCGTTCATGATCGGCTCGAACCGGCCCCGGATGCTGTCGCTGACACTGCCATACGTCACTTGGTGGAACTCTTGGTACTCGGCCTTTGACAACGACCCGGCACGAGTCGGAGAGCTCGTCGGGGCGATCGCTCAGGCCTGTGTCGACAGCGGTCGCGACCCGGCGACCCTCAAGAAATCGGTCGCGGTCTACATCGGCTTCGATGGAAAGCCGCAGCGCCGAATCGGGGGCACTCCCTGGTTGGGATCGATCGAAGATCACTTGGCTCGTCTTCAACAAATCGAGCGGGCCGGGATCGATGAGGTGCAGGGCATCCTCGATCCGATTACGGCCGAAACGATTGAGAAGTATGGGGAGATCGTGGCCGCCTATCGATCGTCGCGTTAGCCTTCGCCCCCAAAACGGGAGGCAATTCGTGCGCGACATCCTGCTCTGGCTCCACATCATTGGCGCGGGCACTTGGTTGGGTGCCAACATCACTCAGGCTTTTGTTGGTCCGAAACTGATGGCGAACCGCGAGACGGCACCGGGATGGTTGCGGGCCGTGCAGTCGGCCAGCGGCCCTCTTTATGGGATCGCGTCAGGGCTCATCCTTATCACCGGCATCGTCCTGGTCCTCATCTCCGACGGCGCCTACGAGTTCAGCTCGGTCTTTGTCACGATTGGGTTCGCCGTGGTGATCATCGGTGGGGCGCTCGCCGGGCTGGTGTTCAACAAGAAGACCCGCCAGATGATTGGTCTCTACGAGAGCGGCCAAGATGCGCAGGTTCCCGCCATCTATCGCTCGGTCGGCACCTGGGGCATCCTCGACTCGTTGCTGATCGTTGTCGCCACCCTCGCCATGGTCTCGAAATGGGGTCCGTGAGCTAAATCCGCTCATTCTCTGGGCCATTGTCCGCGCTTTTGCGGTACCCGAACCCTGGGTTCGCAGTCTTTAGGGTTTGAGGAGCTTTTCGAAGCGGCGGCGGGTTACGGCCACCCCCAGCGCGGCCATGGCGATCAGGAAGGCGAGGTGGCCGATGATCGAGAGGTCGAAGATGCCCAAGGTCGTCGCCCGCATCAGCTCGACCCCGTGATATAGCGGTGAGAGCCAGGCGAGGCGCTGCAGTCCAATTGGATAGGCGGTGATCGGGAAGAAGGTTCCCGAGAAGAGAAAGAGCGGCTGAGTCACGAGCTGAACCAGGTCAAAGTCCTGCCAGCCCTTCATGAAGGTTGTGCAAGCCATCCCTACCCCGGCGAAGGCGAACCCGATCAACACTGCCACCGGCACTGCCAGGATCGCCCACCCGGTCTCGATCAAACCGAAGGCCAGCATCACGATCACAAAGGCGATCGAATACATCGTGCCGCGAATTTGCGACCAGGTGATCTCGCCCAACGCCACATCCATGGCGCCGAGAGGCGTGGCGAGCATGCCGTCATAGATCTTTCCCCATTTGAGACGGAAGAAGACATTGAGGGTGGATTCGTAAACGGCCCCATTCATCGCCGACGAGGCCAGCATCGCCGGAGCGACAAAGGCGGCGTAGCTCACCGCCCGCCCGTCGGACAGGGTGATCTCATCGATCAGGGCGCCCACCCCAAAGCCAATCGACAGGAGGTAGAAGACGGGTTCGAAAAATCCCGAGAACAAAATGATCCAGATCCGCTTGTAGAGGATGAAGTTGCGTTCGAGCAAGCGCACCGCCAGGGCGCCAGGTCGATGCATCGGAGGGAAAACTCGCGGGGCGAGGATGCTGCTCATGTCCACAGCCGTTTCGTGAAGCTGCGCAAGGCCAGCACCAACCCGACTCCGAACAACGCCAGCAGGACGGCCACGTGCAACCACCAGGGCAAAGCCGGCGAGCCGGCAACTCCGGCCGCACCGCGACTGAGCTCGATCCCGTGAAAGAGCGGAGACAGCCAGATGAGCGGCTGCACCCACTCGGGGAGCTGGGTCACCGGATGGAAGGTGCCCGAGAAAAGAAATAGCGGCATGACCACAAACCGAAAGAACGACGCAAGGGCTCGGTCGTCGTCGAGGGAGGCGGACCAGGCCATCACTGGCGTGGCAAACGCCAGCCCGGTTAGCGCGGCCGGAATGACGGCCGTCAGTGCCGGAACGAGATCCATTGCGTTCATGAGGACCATGAGGCCGACGTAGACCAGCAGGTTGAAGAGAACGCGGATTCCGAGAAATCCCACCAGACCGGTGGCGAGGTCGGCCGGAGCGACCGGGGTCGCCAAGGCGGCGTGGTAGCTCTTCGTCCATTTGATCCCGGCCAGCACCGGATAGCTCGATTCCCCGACCGCGGTCATCATCGCCGTCGCCGCCAATAGGGCGGGAGCGACAAAACCCAGGTAGCTGCCCAACTCGATCTGACCCCCGGCGTCGACGAGACGTCCTAGACCTCCGCCCATCGCCAGCAAGGTGAAGATCGGAACCGCGAACGAGGAGACGATGGAACCCCGCCAGGTCTGGCGGTACATCCGGGCATTGGCCTCGATCACGCGCATGGTCGCCGAAGACATCACTCCACCAGAGTTCGGCCGGTGAGATGCAAGAACACGTCCTCGAGGGTTGATCGCCGAGCCAACGTCATCTCTGGTGCCAGTCCTCGCCGGTGCACCTCTTCAAGGGCGTCATCGGCCTCGTCGGCATAGAGCAGCACCCGATCTGGCAGCGGTTCGACTCGCTTGCCGATTCCCTCCAATCGATCAACGACCGCGTCCTGCTCACCGGCTGGAAATCGCAGCTCGACAACTTCCCGAGTGGAGTGCTCCTGGATCAATCGTTGCGGGGAACCTGCACCGACGATCTTGCCCTTGTCCATGATAACCAGCCGATCGCAAAGCTGCTCGGCCTCGTCCATGTAGTGGGTCGTGATCACCAGCGTCGCCCCTTCGCGCTTGAGCCGGTAGAGCCGGTCCCAAAGCAGGTGGCGAGCTTGGGGATCGAGACCTGTGGTGGGCTCGTCGAGAATCACCAGGTCGGGTCGATTGATGAGTCCCCGGGCGATGGTGAGACGTCGCTTCATTCCCCCCGACAAAGGATCGACCTTGCTCTTCTTCCGGTCGGACAGTTGCGCAAACTCGAGCAACTGGTCGATGCGGTCACGGATCTCCTGGCGGGGGAGATCGAAGTAGCGGCCGTAGATGAACAGGTTCTCCTCGACGGTCAGCTCGGTGTCGAGATTGTCCTCCTGGGGAACTACGCCCAGCCGAGCGCGGATGGCGGCACCATGGGTCTTCGGATCGAGGCCGAAGACTCGCAGATGGCCTGAGGTCACGGGCGAAATCGAAGCGATCATCTTCATGGTCGACGTCTTGCCGGCGCCGTTGGGGCCGAGAAATCCAAACGCTTCGCCAGGCGCGATCTCAAAATCGATGTCGTCGACGGCCTGAAAGTCGCCGAACTTCTTGCTCAGGTTGTTGGCCACCACCAGGGGTTCGCTCACCCGGTGCAAGGTAGTCGCAACTAGAGACCGGATCGCCGGGCCGTTGCTGCGGGAATAGGCTCGCGAACCCAAGAGGAGCCTTATTGCCATCAAAGTTGGACCAATGGATCGAGGACTATCGGCTGGCCTGGGTGAACCGAGATCCCGACGCGGCTGCTGCCCTCTTTACCTCGGAAGCCACGTACCGATCGAACATTTTCGAGGACCCACACCTGGGCCAGGACGGGGTCCGCACCTATTGGGCTTCGGTGACTTCCGGCCAAAGCGAGGTGGACGTTCGCATGGGCCGTCCCTTCTCAGACGGGCAACGTGTTGCGGTTGAATTCTGGGCCACGATGAACACCGGCGATGGGGAAATCACCCTCCCCGGATGCCTGCTCCTCGACTTCGATGACGCCTGGCACTGCCGCGCATTGCGCGAGTACTGGCATGTCGGCCCGGGCCGTACAAAACCACCGATCGGCTGGGGCGAGTAGCTCGGCTCCCGTTGAAAGTCGGCGCCCTGCGGCTTCCGATATGAAATCTTGTCCGCCAGACGCACAAGCGCTTTGAGCGTTGGTTAGCTGGTGTCGGTTGTGGAGTGGTTGCGCCAGACGAGTTTGCGGCGGTGGGCGGGCGAGTCGGGGTCGATGATCATTCCCCGTTGGTGGATGGCGACATGATGATGAAACCAACACAGGCTGACCAGGTTGTCGGGATGATGATCACCCCCATGTTGGCGTTCCAAGATGTGGTGGGGTTGGACCCGGTAACGGCTCTCTCCCCCAACGGAAGTTGGGGGAGAGGCCGCCGACGAAAGGAGGCGGACAAGGGGGCCCCGTAGCGACGCTCTCGGACCGCGCCCCCTCCCCCTCGCTGCGCTCGGGTACTCCCCCGGCTTCCGCCAGGGGAGAGGCCGCAGAGGATCTCCCCCCGTTTCTCCCCCCGAAGGGGGGAGTGGCCGCCGACGAAGGAGGCGGACGAGGGGGGCGTTTTTTGGGAGCGGGTGAAGTAACCCGTTTCCGAGTCGCCCGCGATGAGCAACCTTCCCGCGCGTCAATAGAAGGCCCCCCTCCCCCTTCGGGTACTCCCCCCTCCGGGGAGAGAACGCCAAACAGTGCGTGACCAAGCAACGTCGAAAGTAGATGGGCGGACGCCGGGTAGCCTGCACCCTCGGCGTTCTCATGCCTTGTCAACTTTGACGATCGAACAGCCCACTTTCGCGCACTCGACTTCGCCTCGCCGAGCCCGGGTCGGGTGGCTAGGCCGGATCCTTCTTCTTTTTTTGGTTCTCCTCATCGTCCTCGCCGGGATATTGCTTTACGCCGAGACCACGATGAGGGATGTCGGAACGGTGAATTCTCTGGCCGCGGGCGACGGTGTCTACCTGATCATCGGGAGCGACAGTCGCGCCAATCTGCCGCCTGATCTTGAAGGGAACTTTGGCGATTTTCCCGGTGCTCGCGCTGATGTGATCATGCTCGTCCAGGTCATTGGCGACAGACGACAGCTCCTCTCGATTCCCCGTGACCTAAAGGTTGAGATCTCCGGGCAGGGAACGCAGAAGGTCAACGCCGCCTATTCGCTCGGAGGTGCGGAGATGATGGTGGAAACCGTCGCCATAGCGACTGGAATCACGGCGAATCATTATCTCGAGATCGACTTCGGCGGCTTTGCCGCGATCGTTGATGCCCTCGGCGGAATCGTTCTCGAGTTTCCCTACCCCGCCCGCGATCTCAACTCGAACCTGTCGGTCGAGGAGGCGGGAACCCAGAACGTCGACGGCGCCACCGCCCTGGCCTACTCCCGCTCCCGCACCTATGAGGAGCTGCGTGATGGCGAGTGGGTCGGGGAGGCGACCAGTGACATTGCTCGGACCGGTCGCCAGCGCCAGGTCCTCTTGGAGATTCTGGCCAAGGCCTCGTCGCCCGCCGGAGTGCTGCGGGCACCTTTGGTCGTCATCGCCTCGGCCCGACATCTCAGCACCGATGCCGGAACCAACGTTTTTGATCTCGCCGAGTTCGGCTGGACCATGCGATCGGCCAGCATCACCGATTCGGCGAGCCTGCCGGTGGAAATCTCGACGGAGGGGGGCGTTTCCTATGTGGTCGCGGTGCCGCCGGCATCAGACGTGCTGGCGGCTTTCGCGAGTGGCCAGCCCTTGGCGTGATCGATGCCGTTGTCCTCGATGTCGGCGAGACGCTGATCGACGAGAGCCGGATCTGGGCGCGCTGGGCGGATCGACTGGGAGTTCCCCCGCTGACGTTGATGGGCTTGCTCGGGGGGATGGCAGCACTCGACCGATCTCATCGTGACGCGCTCGAGCTGATCCGGCCGGGATTTGATCTCGCGCCTGAGCTGGAACGATGGGCCTTGGACGACTCCGACTCCCTGCGTGAACGATTCGACGAAGGCGATCTCTATCCAGACGTTCGCCCGGGTCTCGACGCGCTCGTGGCGATCGGGCTAACCATCCACATCGCGGGCAACCAGCCTCCGGCAGCACGGGAGATGCTGCTCAGGATGAACCTCCCGGTGTCGAGTATTTCCAATTCCCACGAGCTCGGAGCCGAAAAGCCGTCGCCGGAGTTCTTCAACGCGGTGATTGATCTCGCGGGCGGATTGGCTCCGGCAATCCTCTACGTAGGCGACCGTCTGGACAACGACGTTCTCCCTGCCCGAAGAGCCGGAATGCGCACCGTGCTGCTCCGGCGCGGACCTTGGGGCTATCTCCACGCCGAGCGACCCGAAGCTGGCCTCGCCGACGCGGTTTGTGACTCGCTGCTCGAACTGCCGGCAGTCGCCGCCAGGCTGTAAACGGCGCGTAACGTACTTGACGATGAGGGTCGATCGCAAGGTGTTCGTGTCGATGCGCGATGGCATCAAGATCGCGCTCACTACCTATTTGCCGGAAGGAGCAGGCCGGTTCCCGGTCGTGGTCGAGTCCGTGCCCTACCGCAAGGATGACGACTACTACGCCCGCGATTGGCAGAACTACCTCTACTTGGCAGAGCGCGGCATCGCCGGAGTCAGGGTCGACATCCGCGGCACCGGCGCTTCGGAGGGGATCATCATCGACGAGTACAGCGCAGCGGAAATGGCCGACACGGTGGAGATCCTCGATTGGGCGGCGAGCCAGTCGTGGAGCAACGGCAACATCGGCATGTGGGGGATCTCGTGGGGCGGGTTCAGCTCGTTGCAGACGGCGATGCTTCGACCCGAACCGCTCAAAGCGATCATGCCAGTCCACGCCACTCACGATCGTTTCGCCACCGACGTCCACTATGCCGGTGGATCGGTGCTGGCTGCCGAGCAAGGCGATTGGCCGGCGTCGATGGTGGCCCTCAACGGACTTCCTCCCGATCCCGACATCGTCGGCGAGCGCTGGCGGGAGATGTGGTTGGAAAGGCTTAAGCACACTCCCCAATGGCTTTTTGAGTGGTTCTGCCACCAGTACCGAGACGCTTATTGGCTCCACGGCTCTCCCTGCGCCGACTACGAATCAATCGAGGTTCCCACTCTCTTGATCGGCGGCTGGCTCGACGGCTACGTCGATGGAATGCTCGCTCTCTTCGAGAAGCTGCGCTGCCCGCGCAAAGCGGTGATCGGCCCGTGGGGCCATTACCGGCCGGCGACCGGGGTGCCGGCGCCAACATTCGATCATCTCGACCTGATGGCCCGTTGGTTCGGACATCACCTGCGTGGCGACGACAACCGGGTGATGGACATGCCCGATCTTGTCTCGTGGATCCGCACCGTTCCGCCCTATGACGGTGAAACCACGATCGGCTATTGGCGAGGCGATAGTCATGGGTTCTCCACCGAGCCATGGGCGATGAGACTTCCCGGCGAAGAAATCGAAAGCTGGCGCGGTCCGCAATGGGTCGGAAGCCACGCTCCGGCCTGGGATCGAGCCGCCATGGGTTCGACTGATTCCACGCCCGACGACGCCGCCTCGTTGGTCTTCGAGAGCGAACCTTTAACCGAAGATCTGTTGATTTTCGGTCAGCCGCGGGCCGAGCTGATGGTGGCCAGCGACCGCGCGGTGGGATTGGTCGCCGTGCGGCTGCTGGTGGTGACACCCGAGGGAGACGCTCACCTGGTCTGCCGGGGCAACAAAAACCTGGCTTTCCCGCAAGATCTGTCGGAGCCCGAGCCGATCGAACCCGACGCTTTTCGCCTGGTCGAAGTGCCATTGCTCGCGGCGTCGGCCGTCATCCCTTCCGGGTGGAGGATCAGACTCGCCGTTAGCGGAGCGGATTTTCCAGTGCTTTGGCCGCCCGGGCAAAGGTTCACTCTGTCGATCGACCCCGCCAACAGCCGACTGGTGCTGCCGTTGCTCCCCGCGGGTGGCGAGATCCTCGACATCCGGCCTTCTCCACCTCTTCCAGACTCCCCGGTCGAAGTGATCGACTCGACCTCCGATTTCAATATCACTCGCGACCCGGCAATCTTCGAGAAAAAAATCGGGCATCGCGAGCGCCAGCCCGACGGGTTGGTCTATGACTCGGCGCAAACGTTTCTAGTCACGGTCACCGCCGACGATCCCGCCACCATGGCGGTCGAGGCCCAAACCACCATCTCCCTGGAACGAGGCAACTGGCTCGTGAGCACCGACTCGACCCTGCGCATAACCGCGGATGAGTCCTACTTCCATATCGACATCCACCTCTCGGCCGAGGACCAGCACGAGGAGATATTCGCCCGTGATTGGTCGGAATCGATCCCGCGCCGCTGGTCCTAGCTGGGATCAATTCGTTGGCTTGCGGCATCCAGGCATGCGAAGACTTCCTCATCGGAGACTTCGGAGAAATCGGCGTAGTACTGGCTGATGGCCATGAACCGTTCGGAGGTGGGGCAAACGGTTTCGTCGGCAATAAGGCGAATGCTGGCGATGGCGGCGCTTGAGCCGATCGGAGCCGCCACCACGAGCTTCTCGACCGCGCGCCTTCGGGCGACCTCGCACGCGGCCATGACCGTCGCACCTGTCGCGATCCCGTCGTCGACGATGATTACCGCTCGGTCAGAAAGGTCGAGCGGCGGCTTGTCGCCCCGAAAGCAACAGGCGGCGCGATCCAGATTGGCAAGCTCGCGCTCCTCGACGACGTCGATGTCTCTCTGGGAAAGGCCGGCCCGACGCACCATTGCCGCATCCAAGAAGCGGACCCCGCCTTCACCAATGGCGCCCATTGCGAGCTCGGGCTGATAGCGGACCCCGAGCTTTCGGACCAAGATCACATCAAGTGGTGCGTCGAGGGCCTTGGCCACTTCCGCCGCCACCACGACCCCACCCCGCGGCAACCCCACCACCACCGGAGCGGAGTCCCGCAGATGGGACAGCGACGTGGCGAGCTTGATTCCCGCGTCGACCCGGTTCCGATAACGCATACTTAGCCGCATGTCCGCCGATCTCGTGACGATCCGTATGCTCTGGAACGAACTCTACGACGGAGAGCATCAAGCGGAGCTGGAAGAGTTCGCGGCCAGACTCGAGCAATTCAAGGGCGAGCATGCTCTAGCTCCACTTGCCAACGAGTGGTACAAGGACGTGGTTGTCTACTCCCTCTACGTAGATCTTTTCAACGAGAGCCTCGAGGGCCTGATTGAGAAGCTCGACTACTTGGAGGATCTCGGGGTGAGTTGTTTGTGGCTCCTTCCGATTCTCGAATCGCCGATGAAGGACGCCGGCTTTGACATCAGCGATTACACGAAGGTGCGCGCCGACCTGGCGGTCTCGAAGGATCGGAGCTCAGATCAGGTTTTCGACGACTTCGTGCACAAAGCGCACAGGCGCGGTATCGCCATCATCTTTGATATCGCCCTCAACCATTCCTCGATCGAGCATCGCTGGTTCCAGATGTCGAAGGACAACAAATCGTCGCCATTCCGCGACTACTACATCTGGAGCGACACCGATGAGCTCTATCGAGATGCGCGCGTGATCTTCAAGGGAATGATGGAAAGCAACTGGACCCGCTACGGCGACCAGTTCTACTTCCACCGCTTCTTCGATATCCAGCCCGACCTCAACTACCGCAACCCCCACGTACTGGTCGAGATGACGATGATCCTGCTCGGATGGCTTTCCCGCGGTGTCGACGGGTTCCGGGCCGACGCCGTCCCTTACCTCTGGAAAGAGGCCGGCTCCGATTGCGAGAACCTCCCCAAGACGCACACGGTGGTCAAGATTCTCCGGGCGGCCACTGACTATCTACGGCCCGGCACCGTGCTGGTGGCCGAGGCCAACCAACTACCTCAAGAGGTTGCCGCGTACTTTGGCGATGGGGACGAATGCTCGGCCGCCTACCACTTCCCCTTAATGCCTCGCATGTACACGGCCATCGCCCAGGCTGACCGGCGAGCGATCTCCGAAACGTTGAGCCCCGACTTCACCCCTCCGATTCCGGCGAGCTGCCAGTGGTTCACCTTTCTGCGTTGCCACGATGAGCTGACCCTCGAGATGGTGACCCCGGAGGAGCGCAAGCTGATTTACGACTATTACGTGCGTGATCCGCTGTGGGGTTTCCGACAAGGCGAAGGAATCTCCTCGCGCCTCGCCCCACTCCTGGGAAACGACCCTCGCCGGATCAATCTGCTCAACGGCATTCTGTTGACATTGCTAGGAACACCGGTCATCTATTACGGCGACGAGGTCGCCAAGGGAAACGATCACGTGTACTACGACCAAAAAGTCGCTGAGACCGGTTACCCGGATTCACGGAACCTGGCGCGAGGTCCGATGGTTTGGGATGTCATCGAATCAGCCCTTGCCAACCCCGCGAGCCTGGCCTCTCAAGTGTTCTTCCCCCTGCAGGCTTTGATCGCGAAGCGGCGCAGTTCACAAAACTTCTCTCGCGGCCAGCTCGATTTCGTCGACGTGGGTGACAACCGCGTCCTTGCCTTCACACGAACCCTCGGCGCTGATCAGGTATT
This sequence comes from Acidimicrobiia bacterium, assembly GCA_050997725.1. Lineage (GTDB taxonomy): Bacteria > Actinomycetota > Acidimicrobiia > Spongiisociales > ZC4RG35 > JACCTH01. Next base: position 155 of record JBPCQV010000196.1, on the reverse strand, counting down.
GATCATGGCGAATCTCTCCGATCAAACGGTGACCGTGGCTGCAGCCGAGCTTGAGCCGTTCGACTTCATAATTCGTCCCTAGCCTGCGACCCCGTGGAACCGACGCTTCCTCGATCTGCCTACGTTGACCTTGAGCATTTCCGGGCTGAGCGAGA